>JAYUDR010000099.1:0-5648 GCA_043739665.1 Chloroflexota bacterium | reverse complement strand
GTGACCTGTCGGGCCTGACCGCCATGCCGCCGGCGAACCGCTACGACGACCTCCCACCGCTCCCGACGGGGCTCCGCACGTGATGCGATAGAGGCCTGGCACCAGTCGCCCGACGCGCCCGTTTCTGCAGTGGCTGGAGATCCCGCGCGAGTGCCCAATCCTTCGCGAGCCCGTCGAGGTGCTGACCACCCCACGTGCGAACCAGGAGGAGGGCGCGCGGTGGTAATCGACCTACGAGAACGGTCCCATCGAACGATCCACGCGCGGTGTTCGCCATGCCTCGCGTGGAAATGGGGCGGCTGATGATCAGCGAAGTTGATCGTGATGATGATCCCGTAGAAGCGCGAGACCTCCGGCATGGCGCGCCGGTACGCATTGATGCGTACCGGCGGCTCACCTGCCGTTGAGACTGGACTAGACCCCGATACATCGTCGCGTCCGACTGGCTGCAGGAGCAAAACACGGGCGGTCCGGTCGCGCGGGAAGCCGAAGGCGACGGCCTTCACCGGGGAAGCTGAAAAGCCGTCCCGGCTGTACCGCGTATACCCACGCTCGTCCGGGCGGAGGCTCCGCCAGGCATCGATCCACCTAGTGTCGGTCATCGCCTCGGACTCGGCCGCTCCGTACAGCGTGGCGCCGGTCTCGTCGAAATGGTGGCGCCCGCTGTTCCAGTCGCCGACGAGGAGGCACGGCCGCTCGATGCGAGACGCCGCGTGACGGTCGTCGTGATCGACTTCTACCCTGCCGCGACCTTGGCATGGCTGTAGATCTCGGCTGGCATCGGGCGATCGAGCTCCCAGACGATTTGCATCGGGCGGTCGGATTGGTGGCTCACGTAGCGCGCTTCACCAAGGCACAGGTATGGCGTGCTAACGCCGCGCTCATCACGCCTGTTCTCACGAACAAATAGAACAACTCGGGAGTCCCGCGCCAAGTGATTTATGTACCGCTGACCCGTCGGCGAAGCGGTCCCGGTCCGAGATTGCGACTCCCAGTGGAAGAGCGTTGGCGAGACTGGGTAGTCCTCATACCTCGTAGTCGGCGAATAATCCTGGTCGGACTTGTTGAGGGTGACGAAGAAGAGGTCTGACTTGTGCGCTTCGGCCCACACGACGCCCTCGCGGGTCTCGCGTAGGGTCCCGTTCCCCACGAGGCCATAGGCAGCGATGAGCTCGTACAACCCATACGTCGCATGACTGTGGATTGGGATCAGCCCGGTAGAGTCGATTGGCAGCGAATTAAGCCGGGCCCGCTCGCGAAGGACGTCAAGCAGATCGACTAGCTCCCTCCGCATCGCCGGCGCCTGCCAGAACTCGGTGAACGCGGCGCCCATGTCCGCGAGCGGCCGCTTGCGCTGACCGAGCGCGGCAAATAGCATCCACCGCAACCGCTCATCCCGCGATCCCAACGCGGCCGCGGCGGGCGGCGCACTCGAGGTCAACCACGAGCGCCATCGTTCATGCCGCTCTTCGTCATCGACATGGAGCATTTTGCCCACGGCCTTTGCGAACTCGCTCTCGGTCGGATCCGCCGCGCCGCGTCGATGTCCGGCCGCCCGCATTGCCGACGTAAACGTCGTGCCGCTCGAGGGATTTGCATACACGTCCGGGAGGTCGAAAGAACTGACCTCAAGGAACTCGGCCAGCGTCGTTAAGGCGGGCAGGCCGCGGAGGTCATCCACCAACGCCCGCCTCGTGTTCCGAATGCTGGACCGCAGGTTCTCCAGCACGATCTGCTCGGCGATCTCATCCAGCCGGATTGCACACCCGGGCGGCATAAGCGGGAAGCCCGCTTCCAGCGTCCGCTCCACCTGCCGGCGAGTGCCGCCAATCATTGCGCGGAACCGAACGTCGAAGCGGTACTCAGCGTGCGCCTGGCCGATGAAATCGAGGACGGTGAGGACACTCTTACCCTCGGCCCAGCGAAGGCCGCGGCCCAATTGCTGGAGGAAGACTGTGGCGCTCTCTGTGGGTCGCAGGAGCAGGATCGTGTCTACCTCGGGGATATCAATCCCTTCGTTGAAAATGTCAACCGTAAAGATCGCCCGGAGCTCGCCGCGTCGGAGGCGTCGCACGGCCTCCAGTCGCGTTTCGGCATCCGTCTCGCCGTCGAGAGCGACCGCTGGCAGCCCCACCTCGTTGAATCGCTCCGCCATGAACCGCGCGTGGCGGATCCCGACGCAGAACCCCAACGCTCGCATCTTCAAGGGGTCCAGGACCCACTCTTGCACCGCCTCCAGAATTCGCCGAGCCCGAACGTGGTCGCCGGTGAGGACGCCTTCCAGCTCTGACGCCACGTATCGGCCTCTTTGGAACCCGACGCCGCGGAGATCGGTGCCATCCCCTACTCCCAGATAGTGAAAGGGGCATAGCAGTCCCTGGTCGAGGGCTTCCCAGAGGCGCATCTCGGTGGCTATGCGCTCATCGAACCAATGCAGAATCTCCTTGCCATCGGCGCGCTCGGGCGTGGCGGTTAAGCCAACTAGCACCTTCGGCTTCAGGTGCTGCAGGAGCCGCCGATACGTGTCTGCCTCGGCGTGGTGGAACTCGTCCACGATCACAACGTCGAACTGAGTTGGGTCCAATTGGTCGATCGCTCGGTGCAGCGACTGGATCGACGCGAACACGTGATCCCAATGGACAGGGCGCTCTCCCGCGATGAAGCGCTCCCCGAACATCGGGTCGTCAATCACCAGTCGGAAGACTTCCTGGCTCTGCAGGAGGATCTCGTTGCGATGAGCCACGAACAGCAGCCGTTCATAGCCGGCCTGGCGCAGCCTCCGGTAGTCGAATGCCGAGACCCATGTCTTGCCGGTCCCAGTTGGAGCCACCACCAGGTTGCGGAAATGCCCTCGCTTTCTTTCCGCGTCGAGCGCCTCGAGCATCTCCACCTGGAACGGTTTGGGCTCGACGTGGATGCTCAGCCGGTAGGGCGTCGGAGCGGATCCAGGTCTGTTCTCGGCGTCCAGCGCAGCCTGCAGCCGATCGCCATCGACCCGAGGGTCATAGGCCTCGAATTCGGGCTCATTCCAGTACTGCTCGAACGTCGCCCGGATCCGGTCGATGATCGCCAGGTTGTCCACAGCGGTCGCGCGGACGTTCCATTCGAGCCCATCCAGCAAGGCCGAGTGCGTCAGGTTCGAAGACCCGACGTAAGCCGTGTGGTAGCCGGAATTCCGGTCGAACAACCACGCTTTTGCATGGAGTCGCGTTTGAGACGTTTCGTAGGAAACCTTGACGCGAGCACCAAGGCCGACAAGCTCGTCTAGGGCTCGTTTCTCTGTTGAGCCCGTGTAGACGCTGGCGATGACACGCATCTTGCCACCGCGGAGCAGGAAGTCTGCTATTTGTGGACGGATGAGACGAAGGCCCGCGAAGCGCACGAACGCGCACAAGAGATCGACTCGGTCCGCGCTCTGGACCTCGAGGGCGACCTGCGTGCCAATCTGGAGGTCACCGTGCCCATTGACCAGAAGGATGCTGTCCCGAAGCGGTATCCCCGGTCGCGGCGTCGAGGGTCGCAGTCCGCCAATACCTGGCGGTCGCTCGACTTCCAGAAGGAGTTGCGCCTCGGGATAGATCGTGTCCGACCGCTCGGCGTCGGTCGTGTACGGTGCCAGGACCTCAAGGACCCGGTTCGCGAGGTCGATTTGCGTCCGCCGTCGGTCATTCGTGGAGAGTGGGATCGCGCCGATTCGATCCCGTACCCGATCGTGGATGTGGCGAGCGAGGACCTTTGCGATCGAAGCGTCGTCGATGGCCCCCGACTCGATGACCCAGCCTTGGGCGCGCGCGCGTTCGACGCTGGCCTGCAGAGCCTCGGTGACGAGAGCCTCGTACAGGCCAGGAGTCAGGTCCTCCGACACGCCACGAGATCCAAGTGCTCCTCTTCCCTGCCGAGTCAAGCCAGCTGACTTCTAATCGTCACCGAGATCCATGCCACCGACACAGAAGTTGAGTTCCCGCCACGCATCATAGGTGCGCGCTAGGTCCTCAATTCGATGGCAGGATCTCGGGACGCTGCGTCTGGCGACGCGAACGACGTCAAGTCACACTCGCCCCGGGCACATTCGCCGTGGTCACAGTAACCCCAGGCATCCTCGAGACGAACCGGTCGACATCGAAGCCATAGTCGGTGAGTCTGCGGCGGGCGATCGCACGCTCCTCACCGGTGAACAGATCGGTCCGCTCGGGGCGGAGGATGACAGCCTCGACCGCGGGATCCAGACCTCCCCGGTGGATCAGCTGACGTGCGGTCCGGTATCCCCCGAGATCGGCGTCGCTGGTCATCTGCAGGAAGCACGTGGCCTTATGATTCGCCTCGCGCTTCGCCCGCAGGTATAGATCCACCATGGCTCCATGAAAGGCGAGTTCCCGGTCCGTCGTCAACTTGGCTGCCCTCCCCTGCCGGGGAAGGCGCGCACCGTATCCACGATGAGCTCCGCGTAGCGCGACGGTCCCCAGCCACGGCGCGACGCGCCGCCAGGGTGCATGCCGACGACCCAGTCGATGCCGTCACGCTGGCCGGCCAGGTAGAGCGGTCGTGCCGCGGCGTTCAGCGTTCCGAGACCGAGGGGCTCCACGAATGGCCAGATGTACGGTCCGCCCACGACCAGGATCATTCGTGGGTGCAAGGACGCGATCGTGGCATCGACGAAGATGGCTGCTGCCTCCGTCTGTGCCTCCAGGAGCGCGCCTCGGGGATTTGATTTAGTTTCGTTCGGGGCCACTGGATACAGGTTCGCCCATGCCATCCGGCGATAGAACGGGCCGGGGCCAGGCGCGACCGCGTCCGTGACGTCGCGGGCGACCCGCCAAAACGGCGAGTTCCAGACTCGATGCCCATCGATCCAATCCATCCGGCCCGGGCGATCGTCGAACAGGTCACGGGCCTCGTGGATGATGTGCTGGCGATAGGCGGCGTCACGGGCCTGAGGGGCCGTCCAGTCCCCATACCAACGGTAGACCGCCTGCCCGATGACCAGGACTCCACCGTCGAACTGGCTGCCGACCAGCGGCCAATGCAGCGTCAGCGGCCCGTCCCCGATCGCATCGGCACGCTCGCCGATCGCGGCCAGGAGTGAGTCCGCGGCATCCTCCAGGTGGTCGGTCATATCGCCTCGAGCGTCGCGGCCAGGCGCTCCACGTCGCCACCATATGGCGCGATGTTCCAAAGGCGCCCGGGGTTGCGCATCGAGGACTGGAGTGCATCCGAGACCGTCGGGTCGTATCGGCTGATCGGACCGGCGATCAGCTCGACGGGCAGGATGTGCCCGAAACGGTCGTCGAACTGCCGTGGCGCGTCGGGAGCGTAGCGGTACGAGCCGACCAGGCGGAACAAGCACACGAGACCCCACTCCGGGATATTCGGGACGAGGATGAGGTCGCCTGCGCGCATCCCGTCGGGCTCGGAGGACATCAGCCGGCGCGACGGCCAGGCCATCTGCTGTTCGTCGCTCAAGGGTTGCCCGGCGCGGACCGCGAGCGCGATGACTTCCAGGTTCTGTTCGGCGGCCCATCCCCAGCCCTGCCGCAGTCGACCGCGCTGCGCCTCCGCCCAGATGTACGGGCGCTCCCACGGGCTCGTGCGCATCGCCCAGTAGCCGCGCCCGTCCACACCGGGATTCTGGGTGGGTCGCCCTGACGCGG
>JAYUDR010000098.1:0-2106 GCA_043739665.1 Chloroflexota bacterium | reverse complement strand
TCATGACCACTGCGCAGCAGCAGGTGCTCTTCGAGAACACTGCCCGGGCCATGGGTGACGCACCGAAAGAGGTCAAGGTCCGCCACATCGGCAACTGTCTGAAGGCGGATCCCGCTTACGGCGAAGGTGTCGCAAATGCGCTCGGCATCCCGCTCAGCGAGGTCCCGAAGTGAGCGACTTCTTGGGCGAGGAGGCCGCGACGGCGAGCTAGCAGCCGGTGGCCGGCGAGGGGCCTGAGCGCACGTTGTATGTGGTCGCCATTCCGAGTACGGTATCTTGCGACTTGGGTCCTTTGTATTACGTAGGGGCCAAGCAATGCGTTGTGTCGCGGGGCCAGCCGGTGGCCGGATGGACGCCGACGGGGTTTTGGTTCCTGCGACGGTCATCGAATAGCGAGCAGTCGGTGAAGACCCAGGGATGAACGTCCCGGAAGCCCTCGACGCCTGGCAGGCACAGTACGCGGGCCAACCGCCGGTTGGCTTCATGCTGCGCTTCACCCATGACTCGGTCTGGACCCGCATCAACCACTTGCGGGGCGGCACCGAGTCGGCCACGGTCGAGGACGACCGGAGGATCGCGTCGCGCTTTGACGCCGTGGCCAGCGCCCTCTTCAACGGAACCACTGTTCTGGTTCTGGGGATCCACCTCGACCCGCGCCACGAGGACAAAACGGAGCTGCGAGCGCTGGGCGCAACGCCCATCCCGCCGCCCGAGAGTTGGATCGAGGCGCTGCGCGAGTATCTGCCAGATTCAGGCCGCGCCGAGTTCGTCGGCGCGACGCTCCTGTGGCAGCGCGGCTGCCTGGATCAGCTCTGGATGGCGGTCGCGCGCGACCTGATCGGCCGAATTGCCGTCTTCTGCCCGGCGACGGGCGATGCCTTCTGCCCGTACGGCGGCGGCGCCGATGTATTCGTGTGGGGCGCAGAGCGCCGCTCCAAGCTAGCAGAGCGGTTCCGCACCTGGCTACCCAGCACCGATTTGTCCGGTCCCCAAACCAAGCTGCCGGCCGGCGGCTTGGCGATGGAGCAAAGGTAGCGCGCCTGCCGCACGGGTAGCGCGCCTGCTCCTGATCATGCAGTTGCATTCTTGAGGCTCAAGCTCGTTGTTCGTTGTGGGCTACCCCGCGACCGGCCACACTGTGGCCATGAGCCTTGACAGAAAGACGACTAAGCCGAAGGCGACCTCCAGCTCTGCCGTGCCGGTAGCGCCGCCCACCGCCGCAGACATCGCCCGATACCAGGAGAACCTCCAGGGCGAGATCGACGCCATCGCGTTGTACGCGCTGCTTGCGGAGAAAGAGTCGGGCGAGACGCTCAAGCATTTCTACACGCGCATGGTGGACGTGGAGACGATCCACGCCAACGTGTGGCGAGAGCGGCTCGAGTCGGCCGGCGTAGACACGAGCCGTATGAGTCCGGCCTGGCGAGCCCGCGTGCTGATGTTCGTGGCCCGTCACTTCGGGCCGAGCCTCGTGGTGCCGACCATCGCGGAGCGCGAGGCCTCCGACGAGGCAATGTACGACGATCAGCCCGAGGCCCTCGCCCGGATGCCCGGCGACGAGCGCTCCCACGCCAGGCTTTTCCGGGAACTCGCCAACGGCAAGGGAGTCGAGGGCGGCACAATCGCTCGCATCGAGGGCCGCCACCGCGGCAGCGGCGGCAATCAGCTGCGTGCTGCCGTGCTGGGCGCCAACGACGGCCTCGTGTCAAACCTGAGCATCTCGATGGGTGTGGCTGGCGCCTCGCAGGGCGGCCACGCCGTTCTCATTGCCGGCATGGCCGGCATGCTGGCCGGGGCTCTGTCCATGGCGATCGGGGAGTGGCTCTCCGTCCAAAGCGCCCGCGAGCTGTTTGCCCATCAGGTCAAAGTGGAGCGTGAGGAGCTACTCAACGTCCCCGACGAGGAGGAAGAGGAGCTGACGCTCATCTACCAGTCCAAGGGTCTCAACCGCGAACAGGCTCGCCTGATGTCGCAATCCATCGTCGGTGGCGATCTGGGTCGAGCTGTTGACACATTGGCTCGCGAGGAACTCGGCATCGATCCTAACGAGCTGGGCGGCTCGGCCTGGGTCGCGGCGGGGACGTCCTTCTTCCTCTTCGCTTTAGG
>JAYUDR010000097.1:0-2110 GCA_043739665.1 Chloroflexota bacterium | reverse complement strand
CAGCGGCAAAGTTGTCCGGTTGGGCCGGACAAACGCGACTTCTGTGTCCGGTCCTCGAGGAACCGCCGAGGAAAGGGCGGATCGGGACACTAGCTGGTCGAACATGTCGTAACCATCGATCACATCCATTGACGGCCGGCACGCACCCGGGGATAGTCGTTGCGACATGGTCGTTACGAGCAGATCCACCCCGAACCGCCAACCCGTGCCGGAAACCGCACCGGCGGTCGACAACGCGGCGACCGCCGCCCAGGCCGCCAAACGGGTGGCTCGCCTCTTTCCGGAGGTGTATCGGCGGTATCACTGGGCCCAGAGAGTCCAGGGAGCGTATCTGCCTGTTAGCCGGCGCGCGTTGGAGGTGCTGCAGCACCTGCAAGCGAGTGGTCCTTTGACCGTCGGCGAACAGGCCGAGCATCTGGGCTTGCGGCGCAACTCCGTCTCGGAGCTGCTGCAGCGCCTGGAGAGTAAAGGGCTCGTCGCCCGGATTCGCGACGAACGCGATGAGCATCGGATACTCGTCTGGCTGACCGACTCGGCCCGAGACGTCGTCTCGAGGATCGGCTAGGTGCTGGCCCCGGACCTCATCGCCCAGGCCATGGCAACGCTTTCGCCGGAGGATCAGGCAATCGTGGTCCGCGGCTTTGAGCTTCTGGCAGCCGCCGGTCTTTCGCACCCACCTGAGAAGGAGAACAACCCATGACTGTGGCCGGAAGTTGCGAGTCCTGCGGAATGCCCCTGGAGGGCGCCGAGGATCATGCTCTCGCCGATAAGTCGATCCCCTACTGCAACTACTGCGCCCCTGAGGGCAAGCTGCAGGCGGTCGACGAGCGGCTCGAGCGCTTCACTCAATGGACCATGAGACAGGACAGCCTCGACTATGCCGCCGCCCGCGAAAGAGCTCGCGCATACATGAAAACAATGCCGGCCTGGAAGGACGCCTTCTAGCTCCTTCGGGTCGAAACTGCGCCAGGGCCGCCGGCTTCTCGGCGGCCTCCGCATTTCCGGTGGACGATCGTCCGCAGGTCGGAAACTGCACTCCTCCCTGCCACCGGTCACGTTGTCCAAAGGGGCGGCTTATCATGCTCTGGGGGTCGAGGCCTATCGACCCAGACCTTCGATATTGGAGCAGATCACCATGCCGAACATGGACGTTCTCGGATGGATCGTGGTCGGGTTCTTCGCCGGAGCACTGTCCGGCGCGGTGATCAAACGCGGGCCCAAGGGGTGCCTGGCCAACACAGTAATCGGCGTCCTCGGCGGCCTGTTCGGCGGCTGGTTCGCAACCGAGCAGCTCCATTCGGGCCCCACCAGTGGCTTCATCGGGGCGCTCGTGGTCGCGTTTCTGGGTTCCGTGATCATCCGCCTGGTGCTCGACGCCGTCGGTGGCGACAGCAAGCGGAGCCAAGACCGCCGCGACTGACGGTACGGCCGGGGCGCGGCCCCTACCCGTTCCGCCAGGGGGTCTTGTGCCGATGCGGCCTGCGGCGTGGTCGAGCTTCGCGGTAGGATGCCCGGGCCATCCGTCTGGGAATCCGGTCATGCTGCCGCTACGGAACCAGACCAGCCGCTCGCTCACAGGCCCAAGGAGGGCGACGATGTCGACCAGCAACACCGAACCGGCGTCCTCGCAGGGGGCCTCCCCCAAGCCCGAAGCGGCCACAACAGCGGCCCCGGCATCAGCGCCAGACGCGACGCTCGCACCGGAGCCAGCTCCGGCGCCGGCGCCGGTCGCCGCCAAGAGCGCGGCTGAGCGTCCGTACTCGCCCGGTCTGGCGGGCGTGATCGCGGCGGAGACCGCCATCGGTTACGTGGACGGCGCCAACGGTCGCCTCCTCTATCGCGGCTACCCCATCGGCCAGCTGGTCGAGAAGGGCACATACGGCCAGGTCGCCGAGTTGCTGTGGACGGGCGAGTGGCGCAAGAGTGCCCGCCTGGTCCCCGCCGAGGTTCCCGAACCGGTCCTGTGCGTCCTAAAGGAACTGCCCGACCACACTCACCCCATGGACGCGCTGCGAACAGCCGTCTCGGTCTGGGGAACCTGGCGCCGGCCGCATTGGCCGCCGACCGTTGACCAGGCCCGTGAGCTGACCGCCTTTGCGCCCTCGGCCCT
>JAYUDR010000096.1:0-13687 GCA_043739665.1 Chloroflexota bacterium | reverse complement strand
CGGACTGGGAGGCTGTTGGCTTCCCGCAGAAGCCGGCCGAGGTCTTCTTGATGGTCATAGACACCTTCACCCGACCCAGGGCGATCCAGCACCCGGATGCGACGACCGATTGGCTGCTCAACCTCGTCAGCCCCAAAACCCAGGCCGACTTCACCATTCTGAAGGGATCGATCGCGGCCAACCAGGATGTGCCGGTTTCCACGTATCCCGATTCGCTGCACCAGCGTGCCTCCGAGGCCTTCAAGACCATGCGGCCGGTCCCTTCGTCTATCCACGGTGCTCTGTCGCCGCTCGCGTTCCTGGACGAATGGCAGGACCTCTTAACGGTCTTCCTCTACAGCCCCGACATCGACCGGGCGCTGAGCCAGACGTCGATGCTCATGAAGATCGATGACGTGGCCGGGAACAGCGCTTGGTACTGGGCGAAGTAGCGGCCGGCCGCATCTGACGCCCGCGCCAGCGCGAGCGTACGTACCGGGGTACTGAGCAGCGGATCGGTAGTCGGCTACGTGTGGTTCCCGATGGCTAGCCGAACGGGCACGCCTAACGTCTCAGCACGGCGAGCCCGATCAGCCCAACGAGTCCGTCGAAACGCGGCCGCTGCGTCGATGGGGCTCCAGCAGACCTCACTCGGAGAGTGAATGGCCGACCCGTTGCTGCAAGCACGCGGCATCTTCAAGAGTTACGGCCACGTCGAGGCCTTGCGCGGCTGCGATTTCGAGGTGTATCCCAACGAGATAGTTGCCCTCATCGGCGACAACGGCGCCGGCAAGAGCACGCTGATCAAGATCCTCGCCGGGACGGAGCAGGCGGACGAAGGGGAGATACTCCTGGAGGGCCACAGGATCCACGTCGGCTCGCCGTTCGAGGCGATGCAGCTTGGCATCGAGACGGTCTATCAGGACCTCGCCCTCGCGCCCGACCTGGACGGCTCGGCCAACCTCTACCTCGGCCGCGAGATAATGAGGCCCGGCCTTCTGGGTAAACTCGGCTTCCTCGACAACAGGGCGATGCGGACGGGGGCTCGCAAAGCGTTCGGGGAACTGGGCGTGGACCTCCAGAACGCCCAGAGCGCGGTGGCCAACCTCTCCGGCGGCCAGCGCCAGAGCGTCGCCGTGGCTCGCTCGGTGGCCTGGGCCAGCAAGGTCGTCTTCCTTGACGAGCCGACCGCGGCTTTGGGCGTAATTCAGACCGCCCGAGTCCTCGAGACGGTCAAGCGCATACGCGACCGCGGCATTGCCGCCGTCCTCATCAGCCACAACATGCGCCAGGTCCTCGAGATCGCCGACCGGATCGAAGTTCTCCGGCTCGGCCGCCGCGTCGCCCGCTTCGATCGCAAGGGCGCGACCATCGAGCAGCTTGTCTTGGCCATGACCGGCGGCATTGCCGAGGAGGGAGCGGCATGACCGTCGACCGGCCAAGCCGCGCAGAGTCGGATCCTAAAGCGGTCCGGAACAGGCTAAGTCCGATCGCCGAGCGCTGGAGATCCTTCAGCCAGACCCGCGTCGGCTCATTCGTCGCCCGCGCGTTCTCAACCAACGCCGCCTGGATCCTTGTTCTCCTCATCGTGCTGATGTGGCTGTTTAACTTCCTGGCGCCGGACAAGTTCCTGACTGAGTTCAACGTTCGGACCATGGCTGTGAACGTCGCAGTGTTGCTCGTCATCGCCGTCGGCGAGACCTTCGTCATGGCGACCGGCGGCATCGACCTGTCCGTGGGCTACGTCATGCTCTTCGCAGGCGTGACTTCCGCCCAAACCATGAACTGGGGCGGCCGCAACCCAACGAACAGCGGCTGGGACGTCGTTCTTCTCGGGTTGGCCGTTGCATTGGGCTCAGGACTGGCCTGGGGGATCCTCAACGGGATCCTCGTCGCCAAGGCCAAGGTTCCAGCGCTGATTGCAACCCTCGGCACCCTCGGGATGGCGTGGGGGTTCGCGGAGATCCTCAGCAACGGCCAGGACATTCGCTACATTCCCTCGATCATCGGCGACATGGGGTCCGCCCGGTACTTCGTCGACAAGATTCCACTGGTCGTCATCGTCGCCTCGCTCGTGGCCATAGCGGGAGCCGTCGTCCTGAGCTTCACGAGGTTTGGCCGCTACACGCTGGCTATCGGCTCCAACCAGGAGGCAGCCCGCCGGGCCGGCATCAACGTCGACTGGCATCTGATCAAGGTCTACGCGATGAGCGGGACCCTGGCCGGTTTTGCCGCGTTCATGAGCCTGGCCATATTCACTACAACCACCATCTCGGGCCACGCGAACGACAACCTGCAGGCAATCGCTGCCGTGGTCATCGGCGGCACCAGCCTCGTGGGCGGCGTAGCGACCGTCGTAGGGACGACGATCGGCGTCTGCATCCCGATGGTTCTTTTCAGCGGCTTCACGATCCTCGGCCTCCAGTCCTTCTGGCGAGACGTTGCCGTGGGCGCCGTTCTGATTGTGGCCGTCTATACCGACCAGCTGCGCCGACGTCGTCGCGAGCGGCGCTGATCCCATCTTGTGCGTAATACGGCACGCCCGAGAGTCGGAGTGCCGGCGCAGTCAGCCCAAGGGAACGCGAATAGGAGAGGTACCGCTCATGAGAATCCGCACTGTCACGATGCTGGGCCTTGCGCTCATCACCGTAGGCGCCTGCTCGGGCTCGGCCGCAACAACGGCCCCCGGCAGCGCGGCTGCGCAGAACTACAAACTGACTCTCATCCAGGGCGTCGCCGGAGACCCGTTCTACGTGACCATGGCCTGCGGAGCGCAGGCTGAGGCCACCAAGCAAGGCGTCACCCTCAACATCACCGGCGGCAACAAGTGGGATGCCACGGTTCAGAAGCCCGTCATCGACTCGGTCACCGCCGCCAAGCCGGACGGCGTTATGGTTGCGCCGGATGACTCCAAGGCCCTGCTCACTCCGCTTAAGGCAATGAGCGACGCCGGCATCAAGGTCACGTTCGTCGACACTCAGCTCGACGACACGTCCTTCGCCGTTTCGTCTATCGCCACAGACAACCTGGGCGGCGGAACGCTGGCCGCTAAGACTCTCGCTACCCTCATCGGCGATAAGGGCACCGTCCTTATCGTCAACGTCGACCCCGGCATCTCGACGACGGACGCCCGTGTCAAGGGCTTCAACGACGAGATGAAGAACCATCCGAACATCAAAGTCCTCGATGTTCAGTACACCCACGACGACCCGACGGCCGCCACGGTGATCACCACAGCCACCCTGGCCGCCCACTCCGATCTGGCCGGCGTCTTCGCGACGAACGTCCAGAACGCCGAGGGCGTTGCCACTGGTCTGAAGCAGGCTAGCAATACCACCGTCAAGACCATCGCCTTCGACGCCGGTCCCAAGCAGATCGAAGACCTCAACGCCGGCATCGTCCAGGGCCTGATCGCCCAGGATCCGTACGGCATCGGCGTCGCCGGTGTCCAGCAGACGATCCTGGCGCTCAAGGGCCAGCCCACCACCAAGGCCATCCAGACCCAGCTTGCCGCCATCACCAAGGACAACGTGACCGACCCGACGATGGCAAAGTACCTCTACAAGGCCTCCTGCAGCTAGGTCTTTCCCCGGCGAGTGGGTCCGCGTCCCCTGGGTCCGCTCGCGATCGCACTTCGACTATCGACGCCGATCCGACCCGAGCCTCGGGCCGAACCTGATCGGACGGACATCCCGCCTTGGCGCTCAGCCTCCTCACTCGCGGGGCTGAGCGCCTTTCGCGGCCGTGACCTTCGGCCGGATTTGGGCGAGTTGTCCTAGCGCTGGCTCGGACGGCGAACTTTCTCGGCGATCCAGAGGCAGATAGCGGCGCGTCGCCGTGACGCATTTTTCAGGTCGGCGTCCATCTCGAGCAGTCCCTCCATAGCTGCGTCCAGCTCAGGGAGGGTCCAGGTGCGAGCCTGTTCGGCGAGCTTCTCGGCCACATACGGGTGGAGTTTGAGCGAGCGGACAAGTGCGCCGGCGGGCGTGCCCATCGCCAGCAGGTCTGCCACGTCGATCAGCTCCTTGATGCGCCGGTGCAGTTGGGTCAGGACGACGGGACCAGGCACGTCGTCAAGCTTGTCCGCCAGATTGGCGGCGACGTCGGCGCGCCGCATGCCCACGGCGTCGAGAAAGGCCCAAGCAGAGCCCGGCACCGCTTCAGCGACGAGCGCCTTCACGTCCTCCGGCCCGATCTGGGTGTCGAGGCGGTAGAGAGCCAGCTTCTGCAGCTCCGACACGGCCATTTCGCCCTGGCGGCTGCGATTGATGTCGCCCTCGCGGACGTTTGCCCCGACGCGCCGGGCCAGCTCGGCGGTCGCCGGCGGCGAGATGCTGATCCCGCGCTCGCGGGCACGGTCGGCGATCCAGCGGGCCATGCCATCCTGCGTGAGTGCCTTGAACTCGCGAACCTCGCCCCCGGCTGCCTCCACGGCCTTACGCAGGTGTTCGAGAGAGGCCGGCCGCTTGGCCGTGCCGTCGACGGTGTCGAGGAAGGCCAGACCATTGCCTGAGGCCACGGCAGCAAATATCGCTACCATCTGAGCAGCCAGCGGCTTCGTGGAGATGAGCGGCGCCGGCTCGGCAATCACTACGAGCGTGCCACCGCCAAAGAGCGTGGCCGTGGCCACCTTCTCGGCGATCTCGTCGGCAGTGGTTGTTGAGCCGCTGAGGCGGACGCGGTCGAGCGGCGGCCCGTCGCCGGCCAGCCGCGCCGCCAGAGCGTCCGGGCCACGGGCGACACCGTAGGCGTCGTCGCCCCAGTAGAAGCCGAGCGGGGCGGTCGGTGGCATCAGGCGTGCCCTTTCTCGGCGCTACGCGCGGCGGCGCGTGGGGTCGCCCGAGTGGCGGCGAGTGCCCGCCCCGTCCACTCGAGGCGGCGAACATCGGCGGGAGCTATACCCGCGAGCTTGCAGACCACAGCCTCCAGCGTTTCGGCCCGACGGAGGACGGCGGCCAGCGTCTCGGGCGACCACGTTCCCCGAGGCCTGTCGGCACGATCTATGGGCGGGTAGCGGCGCTTCCACGATGCGAAGCGATCGGCCATTGACTCGCGGCGCTGCCCGGCGCGTTTGTCTGCATAGGCGACGATCAGTGCTTCCGGCGAAGCAGCCGCCAGCCACTCCTCAAACCGGGTGGCGTCGGCCAGGCGCGTGACCGGGTGACCGACGATCGCCGGCCCCAGTTCCGGGTATCCCTGAGACGCGAGCCAGGACGCCGAACCCTCGGCATGCGCCAGATTGCCGATCTGCGGTTTCAACCGCTCCAGCTTGTCCACGTCATGCAGCAACGCCGCCGACTCGACCAGGCGGCGATCGAGCGACAGACCGGCCGATTCCGCCCGCCACGCCAGCCAACCGGCAATCTCTGCGACCGCCCGCGAGTGGCGGAGGTGCCAGGCCGGTGCTTCCAGCGACAGGAGTAAGGCCGCGCTCTCTCGACGGCTCGGGACGGACATCGATTGAATCGTACAGGAGGCCGAACGCAGTGGTCGTGTCAGCCGGCGCGCTGGCATTCGGAGCGTCGCCGCGCGTGCGGGAGACCTTCACCGCTGATCGATCCAGCGTCACTTCGACCGTCCCGTCCAGGTCCGTTCGTGCCACCCGCGACGAGTGAGCCCGAAGACGGGCCACGGTGCCGCCGTTGGGGTGGCCGTACGTGTTGTTCGCCCCCACCGAAATGACGGCCACGGCCGGCCGGACCGCCGCCAGCAGCGTGTCGGACGAGGCCGTGGCGCTGCCATGGTGTGCGACCTTGAGCATGTCCACGGTCGGCAGGCCGCGGCTCAGCAGGATAGGGTCGACGTCTTCCTCCGCGTCCCCGGTCAGCAAGAACCGGCGTCCTTCGAATTCCCCAAGCAAGACGATCGAGGCGTCGTTCGTCTGTCGATTGCCGGCGGCGGCCGGATCCAGGGTCGCCGATCGGGTTGTGCCGTCGTCCGGCCAGAGGACGTGGAGAGCGGCTCCGTCCAGACTCAGGGTCTCGCCGGTTCGGAGGCGCTCCGGCTCCAGGCCGTGGGCAGTGAGCATGGTCTTCCAGGCTCGATACGCCGGGGTGTCGACGCGCCAACCCGGTTCGAAGGCGCGGCTGACCCGGTAACGCTCGACAACGGCGACCAGACCGGCGACGTGATCGTCGTGTGGATGGGTCAGAACGATCGCATCCAGGCGCCGATCCCAAGCCGGGACGTAACGGTCAAGGGCCGAAATCAGGAGGTTCGGGTCAGGACCGCCATCGACCAGGATTCGGCCGCCTCGATCGCCCTCGAGCAGGATGGCATCGCCCTGGCCGACGTCCAGGACGATTATGTGGACGCTGCCATCCGGCCGAGCGGCCAGAGCGGATCCTGCCATTGCCGTCAGCAGGACCGCGACGGCAAGGAGCGCTCGATACTTCGACAGGAAGCGCCGCGGAGCGGCTCCGGCGCGGGCTGCCTTCGGCTTCACCACGACGGCCCGCTTCCCGGCCCTCTTGAGCGCCCGGTGCATTGCCACCAGAAGCCCGACCGAGCCGGCCGCGGCGAGGACGTTGGCCGGAAAGGGAAGGGTCTGGTTTGCGCCCGGTATGGCCGCAAATAGCCTCACCGCTTCGATCAAGACCGCCAGCAGCAGTGCCGCCGGCATCGCAATAGGCCCGGTCACCCAGGCCGGCACCCCGACGGTCGCCAGCCAGCCTGCCCCGAATGCCACCGTGCCGGCGGCCATTACCGGCGGGACAAGCGGGACCACAACGAGGTTAGCGGCCGGGGCGATTATCGCGAGCCGCCCGAAATCCAGGAGCGCGATCGGGAGGGTTGCTGCTTGGGCGGCAAGGGAGATGCCCAGACTCTCGCGCAGGACTGCCGGCAGTCGCGGGGCGTGCGTGCCCAGCCATTGCGTTAGGGGATTGGCCCAGGCCACGAGGCCCGCGGTGGCGGCCGCCGAGAGTTGGAACCCGGCGTCCCCGACCGTGGCCGGCTCGGCGACGATCATGATGGTCGCGGCCCAGCCCAGGCCCACCATCGCCCGCGATCCGCGGCCGGACTCGACCGCGAGCAGGGCCACGCCGGCCATGAGCGCGGCCCTCAAGACCGACGGAGAGGCGCCGGCGAACAGGGTATAGGCGACGATCGAAACGATCGTGGCGAGGGCGCAACGTCGCCGGCTCAGGCGCTTGCGCAGCACCGCCGCCACCATGGCGGCCACGATGGCGATATTCCAGCCCGAAATCGCGACCACATGGCTGACCCCGGCCGTGGTGAAGGCCGCAGCGAGGTCGCGTTCCACGCGGTCTCGAAGGCCGATGAGGATGGCCGCTGCCAGCCCTCCGCCCGGCTCCGGCAGAACGAGCTGTAGCGCGTCGCCCGACGCCTGCCGAAATGCCTCGAGGTGGCCGGCCGGGGAATCGTCGTGGCTGACGACGGTCAGGCTCGTGGCCTCGCACTGGGCGACTATCCCCTGAGCGGCGAGGTAGCGGTCATAGTCGCTGTCCGCGAGCGGTCGAATCCGGCCGGACCAGGTGACCGCGTCTCCGGCAATCAGGCGCGGGTATGCGGGGAACTGGGCCGAACACAGCAGCGGCGGATCCGCCAAGTGGATGGTGGCGATCTGCTGCCCCTTGGCGACGTGCGCACTCTCAACGCTGGCCCGCCACGACCCGGTTCCCGCGGGGAGCGGCATTGGGCCGTCCGGGCCCCCGCCTCCAATCGCCAGGCCGACGACCAGCCGCGCCACGATCAACGCCGCGCCGAGCGATGCCGCCGCCAGAGCCGCGCTCTGTTTCGGCCGGCGGCCTAACTCCAGGACGCAGGCCGCCGCCCCTGCCACTCCGGCAACCGCGACCGCGCCGACCAGGCCGCCGGTCGCAGCCGTGGCCAACGCGGCTGCGACGACTCCACCCGCCAGCCATGCCGGCGTCGGCAGCACCGCGTCAGTCGGCCGTGACGAGGGAACGCAGCTTGCTCAGAGTGGCTGCCGTGACGATCTTACGAGTGACTAGGTCGTCGACTTTCGCGAACGCTCGTTCCTGGCGCGAGGCGATGATCTTCTGGGCCGTTGCCGGCCCGATTCCGGGCAGAGAATCCAGCTGCTCGGCGGTGGCCGTATTCAGGTTAGTCAGCCCCGGCGTCGTTGACGTTCCCGCCCCGGCACCCGCCCCGGGCCCGCCACCCGCCCCGGACAGACCACTCGCGGTCTCACCGCGCCTTGGAACAGCGATCAGCTGAGCGTCCTGGAGCTTGGCCGCCAGATTAAGCTTCGTCTCGGCTGTTCGCGGATCCACCTCCGTCGAGTAGCCTCCAGCGGCCTGGATCGCGTCGGCTACGCGCGAGCCCGCCGGCAGGGAGTAGACGCCCGGCCGCGCAACTGCTCCGGCGACCTGTACAACGACGACCACGAGCGACGGGCTCGCGCCCGCCCAGTGGCTGGCGCCAGCTCCGCCGGTCTGTGGCGGCGCGACGACCTCCACCTGCCCGGTGGGTCGTAGGGCGACGATTCCTGCGACGGCCAGTGACCCGACAACGAGCAGGGCAGCGGCCGCCAGCGCCAGACGGCGCCCGGCCGGCACACCTCGCCCGGAGCCGCCTCCGGCCTCGCCCGAACTCGCGGTCCCGCCCTCGCCATCGGGGGCCTGTGACGCCTCCAGCGCTCGCCAGGGCGCGCTCGTATCCATCGGCATCTCCGATTGCGTGCGCGGCGGGGTTCGCTACGAACGTTATCGGGTGCCGCTCATCTGCCGCTCACCTGCGGCTCACCTGCGGCTTATTGCGGGCTTATCGTCGGCTCACCTGCGGCTTATCGCGCGCTTATCTGGCGGGCCCGCGCCGCGAACCTCGCTACGGCGCCCGCTCGACGATCTCCCGCAGATACGTGTCGATCTCAGGTACGGACCGCAGCGCCCGTTCGAAGTAAGCGTTGACCGCGCCAAGCGCCGCATCCTGGACGCCGGCCATGTCGTCGGCACGGTCGGCCCCGGTTCCGCGGCTCTGGACCGAGTTCCGGAGCTTCAACAGGTGGCCGACCATGATGGCCTCTGCGGGCCCATCGAGCGCCTGGATCGCCGACATGATCAGCTTGTCCACCTGGGCGGTCATCGTTTCGGTCTCGAAGTCGTCGCCGGAATTCGAGGCGTCGTCGAGCGTTCGGATCAGGGCCGACACCTGGTACAGCGCGGTCACCGGCTCGTCGAAAAGTTCGCGTATGTACGCCGCCTCGGCATATCGGCCGTTCATTCGGAAGACGTTGTAGAGGCGCCGCGCGACCTTGCCGAAGTTCGGGTCCTTGACCGTGTACTTCCAGACTTCGTGCTCGAGCGCCTCGACGTAGTCGTCGACCGTGTCGGCCGACAGCTCCTTAACCAGCTTCGAGAAGATCGGGATCGAGTCGGCGTCGAGGTAGACCTCCTGGAAGTACGGGTCGAGGAAGCCGTCGAGAGGCACGATTTTGCCGTCCGGCCCCTCCCAGGTGGTGTCGAGGACGTTGCTGGCGTTGGCCAGTTTGCCTCGCTCCTTGTCGGAAATGACCCAGTCGAGCTTGCACCAGCCGGGGTCGCGGGTCGCGTCCGCCCACGTGTAGACGGCCTTGGAACCGTCGAGCAGCTCTACCTCCATCTGACCGGCGCGAATCTCGCCCAGCGTCCACGACATCGGCGACTTCACGCCGACCGGCTTGCCGCCCTTCTTCGCCTCGACCGGATGCTGGCCGAACTTGACTTCCCACAGCCGATGGCCGGGCCCGCTCGCGGTCGCGAGAGCCTTGTCGCGGATCATGTCGGCCAGGACCGTGCAGGCCTCTTCGCGGGTGTCGGCCACGATATTGATGCGCTCGAAGAAGTCGCAGTCGGCCGGGAAGGCGTTGATCTTGCTTTGGGCGGCTGAACCGGAAATCGACAGCGCGGTCAGAACCTGCGGCGGCCGGTCCTCGAAGCCGACGATCTTCCCCATTTCGCGGAAGCGGGCGAGGTCGGCCGGCTGGAAGTCGAGCATCGACACGCGGTGGCCGTAAACGCCGCTGTCGACGTCAACCACGAGATCGCCGCCGCTCGACTCGGTCGCCATCGCGGCAACCCATTCGTTGGCCTCGCGCTCGTCCAGCTCGACACCCAAACGGGCGGCCGATTCGATCACTCGGGCGATGGCGTCGGCGCCCTCGGTTGCCTTGCCCTTGACCGGGCCCCCAACGGGCGCGCTGTCGGTGCCTGGCTCCATGGCGGCTCCTCCTCTGCGGTGCCCTGACTCCCGGGTTGGGCCGATTGTACGGGGGGCGGGGGCGCTAGGATTTCAGCCCAACGCCGTCGATCCGGCCCGTTGCCTCGGGCCGTTCGGCTCGGGCGGTTCGGCTCGGCCCTGCCGCCTCGGCCCGTCCGGCTCGGCCCGCTTCCCGATCCTGCAGATGTCCGGTCCCACCGGACAAGAATGGCTCGAAATCCGGGCTCCGGCCTGCTCCGGCCCTGCCGCGCCCCGCCCGCCTCGGCTCGCCCGCCACCTTTCTGCTCGTCCCTGAGCGGCGAGGGGCCCGCAAGGAGGCCGAACCGTAGCAATCTGGCCTCTTGGAGCCGGTGCGGGGCGGGAACCGGCGGCCACGGACTGACCAGATCGTTCTGGGCGACCCGAAGCTGTCCGGTACAGCCGGACAAATGCAGGATCGGGCCAAAGGCCGGCCCTGGCCGGCCCGACCCCGGGGCAGCTCTCGCGACTGACTCGCGCCGAGACTATCGACCCGATTCTCCTGGAGGGCCACGGCATCCTTGGCGGACGCGGCTCGCTGTGCCACCCCTCGACTTGCTTGGCGCACGACCTGCGGGTTCGAGTCCTACGGGGTCGATGACTTCGATGGATCGTCCCAAGCGCACTTGGGCAAGGCGTGTCGCAAGATCGGTGGCAGGGGGGCGCACTCACGTTTGCCGGCGCAGCGTCGGCAGTGGCGTCCGGATCGGCGGCTCAAACGGCTTCACCGGGCAACGCAGGAGCAACTCCGTCGTCCTACCGCACCACGATATTCACGAGCTTGCCGCCCGCGTGGATCACCTTGAGGGGAGTCTTGCCCTCGAGGGCGGCCACGACCTTGGGCCGCGCCAGGACCAGCCGCTCCAGCTCCGCCTCCGAAATTCCCACAGGCACGGTCAATCGGTCGCGCAGCTTGCCGTTGACCTGGACCGGGACCTCGCGCGCATCCTCGGCGGCGGCCGCCTCGTCCACGGTGGGCCAGGTGGCCGTGTGAATCGAGGACCACTCCTCGCCTCGAACCTTGCCTCGAACCTCGCCCAGCCGCGACCACAGCTCCTCGGCGATGTGTGGAGCGGCGGGAGCCAGCATCAGAAGGATCAGCCGAATCGCCTCATTCCAGGCCGCTCCACCGGCAACCGCGGTCCCGCGGTAACGCTGGAGCAGGTTCGACAGCTCCATCAGGTGCGCGACCATGGTGTTGAAACGCAGCTCGGCGTATTCCACCGTAACGGCCCTAAGCGTCTGGTGCGCGGCCTTGCGCAGCGCCTTTTCGGACGCGGCGACGTCCTGTCCGGCCGGCAACATGCCCGACTCAGGATCGCCCACCTCCACGCCGTGCGGGTCCAGCGCCGCGTACCAGACGCGGTTGAGGAAGCGGCTGATCCCGCCGATCCCCGTCGGGCTCCACGGCCCGCCCTGATCCCACGGCCCCATGAACATCAGGAATAGGCGAACGGCGTCGGCGCCGTAGCGCGAAACGATCTCGTCTGGATCCTGGACGTTGCCGCGGGACTTGCTCATCCGCTCGCCGTCGGCGCCCAGGATCTGGCCCTGATTGAAGAGCCGCTTGAACGGCTCGCGCTCGTGCACGAGGCCCACGTCCGCCATCGCCTTGGTGAAGAAGCGGGCGTAGAGCAGGTGCATTACGGCGTGCTCGGCACCGCCGGTGTACTGGTCGACCGGGCACCAGCGGGCTTCGATCGATCGGTCGACCGGTGCGCTCGAATAGGCCGGCGAGAGATAGCGGTACCAGTACCAGCTCGAGTCGATGAAGGTGTCCATCGTGTCGGTCTCGCGCCGAGCCGGGCCGGCACATTTTGGGCAGGTCGTGTTGACGAACGCAGCGTCCGACTTGAGCGGGTTATCGCCGCGGCCTTCGTAGTCGACCGTCTCCGGTAGAAGAACCGGCAGCTGGTCTTCCGGCACCGGCACAATGCCGTCCGCCTCGCAATAGACGACCGGGATCGGCGTGCCCCAGTAGCGCTGACGGCTGATCAGCCAGTCGCGCAGCCGGAAGTTCACCGAGGCCTTGCCCTTGCCCTGCGACTCCAGCATGGCGACGATTGAGGCGAAGCCTTCCTTGGCCGGCAACCCCGTGTGCGCGCCCGAGTTGACCATGCGGTCCGCGGCTCCGTGGGCTGCGTATGCCTGCTCCAGCGGCACCGAAACATCGGCGTCCGAAACTTCCGGACCGGCGATGACCCGACGGATTGGCAGCCCGAACTTGCGGGCGAAGGCGAAGTCGCGCTCGTCGTGGGCGGGGACGGCCATGATCGCGCCCGTGCCGTATCCGGCCAGGACGTAGTCGGCGATCCAGATCGGGATGCGCTCACCGTTGACGGGGTTGACGGCGTACGAGCCGCTGAAGACGCCGGTCTTCTCGCGCTCGGTCGACAGCCGCTCGATCTCGGTTTGGCGGCCGGCAGCCGTCACGTAGGCGCCGACTTCGGCCGCATGCTCCGGGTGGGTCAGCTTCCCAACGAGGGCGTGCTCGGGCGACATGACCATGAAAGTGGCGCCGTACAGCGTGTCGGGTCGGGTCGTGAAGACTCGGAGTTCATCACCGCCCGTTTGCGCCTCGTCCGCGGCGGTCGTGAAGGCCACCTCGGCGCCCTCGGATCGGCCGATCCAGTTGGTCTGCATGATGCGGATCGGCTCGGGCCATTCGATACCGCTGAAGTCAAGCAGCTCGTCGGCGTACTTTGTCGTGCGCAGGTACCACTGGTCTAGCAGCCGCTTCTCGACGCGCGCCCCGCAGCGCCAGCAGTGGCGGTCCGTACCCTCGACCTGCTCGCGGGCCAGCGTTCCGTCGTTGGGGCACCAGTCGACGGGGGACTTCGCCCGATAGGCCAGTCCGGCCTCCAGGAACTTGAGGAAGATCCACTGGTTCCAGCGGTAGTAGTCGGGGTCGCAGGTGACGATCTCGCTCTGCCAGTCGAAGGTCGCACCCATCGTGCGCACCTGCCGCCGCATCTTGTCGATATTCGCCGAGGTCCACGCGCGGGGGTGGATCTTGTTCTTGATTGCGGCGTTCTCCGCCGGCAGCCCGAATGAGTCGAAGCCGATCGGTAGGAAGACATTCTCGCCGTGCATGCGGTGGAAACGTGCCAGCGCGTCCGTCGGGGTCATGATGTACCAGTGGCCGATGTGCAGGCTTCCCGATGGATACGGGTACATCGTCAGCAGGTAGAACTTGGGCCTCGAGTCGTCGGCGAGGTCTGTGTCGTGGAGGCCGAGCTCCGCCCAGCGCTGCTGCCAGCGCGGCTCGATGGCCGTGGGCTCGTAGCGATCGGTGCGGCTGTGCTCTGGTTCCGACACGATGGACCTCTCCCTGACTGGCTGGTTCGGGCGGGCGCGAGGTTTTTCCGGCCCGGCACGCTCGAGCGACGTCAGTTTAGCCGAGGGGCGGGCGCAGGCCGGCACGGACCGCCGTGGGCCGGCGCCATTGCCGCCGCGCGTCGCGCGCCGCACGCCGCGGGCGCCACTGTCAGCCGCGCGCCGCACGCCG
>JAYUDR010000095.1:0-2122 GCA_043739665.1 Chloroflexota bacterium | reverse complement strand
GTCCCGCAATCGCCAAGGGCTAGACGGTAGACGCCTGTGGGATCCAGCGGTCCGGTTCGTCGCGAAAGGTGTCGGCGCAGACTGACTCGCAGAAGTGGTAGACCTCGCCCGCGTATTCGACGGCGATTGCGGCTGCGGGATCGACCTGCATCCCGCAGACGGGATCGGTTGTGGTCGTCGGTGTCATGGTCGCTTCTCCTCGGTTCGGATGTGTCCAAAGGCCTTGATCGAGCATGACCGAAGGTCCTGAGGACCAGATGAGCGAGGGCTGGGAGTCGGATGAAGAGGTGGATACCGGTGCGCCGCGTTTCTTGATCGGAACTTGAAGTGGACGGGCATGGCCGCTTGAACTGCCCGAGGGACCATTCGGAGTGTCGGGGCCGAAGTTGGATCCGACATCGAAGGAGACGACGAAGATGATGACCGGTTTAGGGTGGGAGATGGGCCTCGGCAGCTGGCTCTGGATGATCCTCGGGGTCGTCCTGCTGGTTGTCATCGTGTGGGCCGTGGTGGCAGCGATCCCGGGTCGGGACCGTCCCGCGGCTGACGACGCAGCACAGGTCCTCAAGTCGCGCTTTGCGCGCGGCGAGATCACATCAGAGGAATTCGAGCAGGCCCGACGCCTGCTCGGCATCTGACAGCAAGTCGAAGGAGACGAACGATGGTATCGAAGCGACTCGGATTTATCACGGGCGGCCTGCTCACCGGAGCACTCCTCCTGGGAACAGCAGGGTTGGCCCTGGCGCAGGACCCGACGAGCACCCCGATGGCGAGCCCTTCCGGGATCGATCAGAACGGCACCGGCATGATGGGTGGCCAGAACGGCACCGGCATGATAGGTGGCCAGATGGGCGCCGGCATGAGTGGCCAGATGGGCGCCGGCATGATGGGTGGCCAGAACGGCGCCGGCATGATGGGCGGCCAGATGGGCACGATGAGTGCCAGCCAGCTCAAGCAGATGACGACCCTTCACGACAAGATGGTCAAGAGCGGAGCCTGCGACTTCTCCCAGATGCAGGCGCTCCACGTTCAGCATCACCCGGGCCGCTGACCCGGCCCGCCACACCGGAGTGTCGACCCACGACGGGTCGGCACTCCGCTTCGCCACGTAACGAATATCCACTGAAGGAGAAACGAGATGTCGGTGCCATACACATTCGCGGCGACCGTGTCCCAGCCGATCGAGGCAGTCCGCGCGCGGGTCGAGAGTGCGCTCAAGGATGAAGGCTTCGGGGTGCTCACCGAGATCGACGTCGCCGCCACGCTCAAGGCGAAGCTCGGTCTGGACCACTCCCCGTACCTCATCCTCGGCGCCTGCAACCCGGGGCTCGCCAACCGCGCCTTGGAGATCGATCCTTCGATCGGTGCGCTCCTGCCGTGCAACGTCGTCCTCCGCCAGTCCGACGCGGGGCCCGCAACGATCGTCGAGGTCATGGACCCCGTGGCCGCCCTCGGGATCGCGAGTTCCGACGCGATCGCGCCGATCGCGGCCGAGGCCGCCGAGCGACTGCGGCGCGTCCTCGCCGCGGTCATCGCCACTTGACGTCGGCAACGTCGGGGGTTCGCACGGGCCGTCCTCAGCGTGGACTCATCGGGCTCTCAGATGACATCGGCAACATCACCGACATGAAGGCTCAGCGCGCACTCACGGGTTTCCTTGCCGTAACGGTCCTCCTGGTCGCCGCCTGCTCATCGTCGACGCCGGCGGCCTCCTCGACGCCGGCGGCCTCCGGGCTGTCGAGTCCAGCGTCCTCCGAGCCGCCGCGTTCGCCCGCAAACCCGACAGGCCAGATGAGGCAGACGAGTGACGGAGGTCAGGTGACAGTCGTGGTCGACTGGGCCGGTCCCGCCGGCGGAGCGGTCTTCGACGTGCAGCTCGACACCCACTCGGTCGACCTCGACGCACTCGACCTCGCGAACGCCATCCTTCGGAACGACCGCGGCGAAACGCTGCGAGCACGCCCGTGGACGGCGCCCAAGGGCGGCCATCATCGCGAAGGACCCCTGACGTTCGACGGCGATCCGTCGGCATTGTTCGCCAGCGCCAAGTGGGTCGAGATGGTGCTCACGGGCGTGGGTGACCTGCCCGAGCGGACGCTTCGCTGGGCGGTCGCGTCATGAT
>JAYUDR010000094.1:0-5721 GCA_043739665.1 Chloroflexota bacterium | reverse complement strand
GGCCGAGATTGAGCGAATTCTCGACGAGTTGTCGATCCTCGTTGCCGGGCAGGTCGGGCCGCTGCGCGAGACGCTCGATGCGCTAGCTCGGTTCGACTTCTGGTCGGCCAAGGCGCGCCTGGCCGAGGAGATGGACGCCATCGCTGCCGAGATCACTGACCGGCCAGTGGTCGTGTTGCTGGGCGCCCGCCATCCCGGCTTGACGGGGCACGTTGTGTCCGTCGACATCCGTCTCGGTGGCGAGTACACAGCTCTTCTCATCACGGGACCCAACACCGGCGGCAAGACCGTGGCCCTCCGGACCCTCGGTCTGCTGTCCCTGATGCACCAGTCCGGACTGCACGTTCCGGCTGATGCCGGGACCCGGCTGCCGGTCCTTTCGGACATCTACGCCGACATCGGGGATGAGCAGTCTGTGGCCCAGTCACTCTCCACCTTCAGCGGCCACATGCGCGCCATTGTCCGGATCGTTCAGGCCGCCGGGCCAAACCGTCTGATCCTGCTCGACGAACTTGGTGCGGGTACAGATCCGACAGAAGGCTCGGCTCTGGCCCAGGCGCTGCTGGACTACTTCATTCGTTCGGGCGCGCTGGTGGCGGCGACCACCCACTACGCCGAACTCAAGCTCTACGCCCATACGACACCCCAGGCCCGCAACGCCTCGGTGGAATTTGACGTGGAGACGCTGAGGCCGACGTATAAACTCACCATCGGATTGCCCGGCCAGAGCCAGGCCTTCGCGATTGCCGAACGACTGGGGCTGCCCGCGTCGCTGGTGGCCGAGGCACGCTCCCGACTCACTGAGGAGAACCAGGCCTTCGAGGAGACGCTGGCGTCCATCAAAGCCACGCAGTCCGAGACGGCTGAGGCTCTGCTTCGCGTGAGACTCGCGGAGGATCGAGCCACAGCGGCTCTGGCCGAGGCCGAGCAAGAGCGGCGGCGAGTGAGCCACGAACGAGATGAAGCGATCAAGACGGCCCGCGCTGAGGCGGAACGGATGGTCGATGAGATCCGAGCCGAGGTCAAAGGCATCCGCCGCAAGCTCGAGCGAGAGACTCTCACCCAGAGCGGCCTGGACGACGACCTGGCTCACGCCAGCGCGCAGCTGGAGCGTTTCCCGGATACGGAACCTGAGCGGGCCCGACCGGTCGCGGCCGGTCCCGTGGCGTGGCGGATCGGAATGCGAGCCCGGATGAAAACCGGCGGAGCGGAAGGCAGGGTTGCCGCTCTGGATAAGGGCGGCAAGCGGGCAACACTCGAGGCGGGCGGGTTGCGCATCACGGTCGCCGTCGAGGATTTGGAGTTGGCCGTCGGCGGCGAGGCCGAAGCCTCCGGGCCGGAGAGCGGGCGTGGCGGCGGCGCCCGCCCAAGGCCACTCGAGTCGACGATCAGCGCCTCTGCCTCGCGCCTCCAGCTGGAACGGGCCCGCACTGTGGCCACCTCACTCGATCTGCGGGGCGCCACGGTCGCGGAGGCCCTGGAGGTGCTGGACCGCTACCTCGACGACGCGTCTCTCGCCGGACTGAGCCAGGCCACGATCATCCATGGGATGGGCACCGGCGCTCTCCGCGATGCCGTACGCGACCACATTTCGAGCCATCCGCTGGGTGGCTCCTGGCGGCCGGGAGGCCGGGGCGAGGGTGGCGACGGCGCCACAGTCGTCAGCCTCTGATCCGGCAGACTCGACGCCGTCTCCGAGTGCAACCCGTAGGCGGAATGAGACAATCGACAGGGAGAGCGATCGCCTAGGAGCGTCACGATGGAGGAGTGTTGAGGTTGTCCCAAAGCCAGGGACGGGTCGGACCAGTCGAATCCGTGAGGGTCATCGACGCTACCGGCTGGGAGCCATCTGCCTGGGACGACCTTGCCGTTCGCAGTGACCATGGCGAAGCCTTCCAGTCGCATGCCTGGGGTGAACTCAAGCGTGGACTCGGATGGACGCCGCGCCGCTATGTGATCGAGGCTTCCGGCCGACCGGTCGCGCTGGCCTCAATCCAGGAGCGGCCGGTCATTGGCCGTGGCCCGCTCGGGCGCTTTCGGATCCACTATGCGCCCCGCGGGCCGGTACTTCTGGAGGCAACTCCGGCTGCGGCCATAGCCGCCCTCGCCGGCCTTCGCCAGATCGCGCGCGGTCGCCACTCCGTGACTCTGACGATCGATCCGGCCTGGGAGGAGGGGACTGACCTCGCCGCTGCCCTGGGCCAGTCCGTCTTCCACGCGGCGGCCCGAGACGTCCAGGTGTCGCGGACGGCCATGATCGTGCCTCTGGAGGCTTCTGAGGAGGCTCAGCGCGGTCTCCTCGGTCACACCACAACCCAGGACATCAATCGGGCGATTGGGCTCGGGGTCTCCGTCGAGCGAATCGACATGGCGGATGGCGGTGCTCGTGAGGAGGCCCTCGCCGATTTCTACGAGATCCACGCCGCCACCGGTAAGCGCGAAGGCTTCATCGTCCGCTCCCGGGAGTACGAACTGGAGGGTTGGCGCCGTCTGGGCGAGTCCGGCGCCGCCAGCCTCTGGTTCGCCGGCCTGGGCGGCCGCGACACCGGAGCACTCCTGCTTCACAGCGGGAAGCTGCTCGTCTACTTCGCAGCGGGGTCGCGCGAAGGGGCCGATATGCGTCGGACGCGGGCCAACCACCTCCTGCAATGGCGGATCATGCGCTGGGCCGCCGAGAACGGTTTCACGGGCTATGACATGGGCGGCGTGGACACGCAGTCCGCGCCTGGCGTGCCCCTGGACGAGTCCCACCCGCTCTGGAACCTCTTCCTCTTCAAGCGCCGTTTCGGTGGCCGGGCCGTCGTTCGCGTTCGCGCCCACGAGTACGCCCCCAACCCGCTGTTCGGCGAGGTATGGCGGCTGGCGAGGCGCTACCGATGAGTGACGAACGGAGGCCCGAGCCCAAGTCGCCCCGTACCGGCGGCTGGCAGCCGCGGCACCTCCTTCCCGCGCGGTTCCGAAGCCCGCGACCCACGTCCGCCCCGCCGCCGCCTCCCGCCCCAGCAGCGCCGGCAGAGCCGGCTGCCGTGCCGCTTGTCCTAACGCCTGCTCCTCCGACCGATGGCGCCACCCGATCTACCCGACCGCCACGCGAGGAGTACACGCCGTTCGTGCCACGGGCGCCGCTGCCGTTTCGTCGGAGCTCCGCGATCGCGACGTCGGACGTCGGGGGCGACGTAGTGCTTACAGCAGATGGCGGTGCCGCTGACCTCGGAGCGTCTTCACTGGGCCGGCTCACTGGCCGAGGTCTGGCCATTGCGGGCGTGGTGGTGATGTCGGGCGTAATCCTGTCGCGCCTTCTCGGCTGGGCCCGCACGTCGGTCTTCTTCGCGGAATTCGGAGCGTCAAGCAGGCAGCTGGACGCATTCTTCTCCGCGTTCCGGATCCCGGACACGCTCTTCCAGCTCGTTGCGGCCGGTGCGATCGGTTCCGCCCTCATCCCGGTGGCGTCTGAACTGATCGCTCGTGGCGAGGATGAGCGCGCCCGCAGGCTCATCGCCACTATGACGAACCTGATCGTGCTGGTCTTGGCTCCGTTGGCCGCCGTGACATGGCTGCTGGCTCCTGTGCTGGTGCCGCTGATCACGCCCGGATACACACCCACGGAAATGGCCACGACCATTGAGCTGACGAGGCTGATGCTCCTGTCGCCGATCCTGCTGGCGGTCGGCGCCGTCATGGCGGCAGGTCTCAACTCCAACGGCATCTTTGGGGCGCCTGCAATGGCCCCAAATGTTTACAACGTCGCGATCATCGCCGCCGCCATTTTCCTAACCCCGTTCTGGGGCATCAAAGCGCTTGCGGTGGGCGTCGTGCTGGGCGCCCTCGGCCACGTGCTCACGCAGGCTCTTCCGTTCGCCCGCAACCGACTCTACGAACCGCTCATGGATCTGCACGACCCCGCGGTTCGCGAGACTCTTATGCTCATGGGCCCGCGAGCCCTTGGGCTTGGCGCGACGCAACTGGTCTTTCTCGTCCTGATGATGTTCACGACGACCATGCCAGAGGGCGACGTATCGCGCTTCAATGGCGTCTTCATCGCGCTCCAGATTCCTGTCGGATTGATCGGCGTCCCGCTCGGCATCGTCTTGTTGCCGCCTCTGTCGCGGTCGTTCGCGCTCGGCCAGCAAGACCGCTTCAAGCAGCTCGTCGATCAGTCGCTGCGGCTGCTCCTCTTTGTCACCATACCGATGACCGGCCTCATGCTGGCCCTCGCTGCGCCAACCATCGCCCTCCTATTCCAGTACGGCAAGGTCGATGCGAACGCCTCGGCCGCGATGGTCCCCGTCTACATCGTCTTCCTTCTGGGTTTGATAGCCCACGTCATGATCGCTTTGGTGGCGCCGATCTTCTACGCGGGCAAGGACACTCGAACGCCGGTCATGGCAGCACTGCTGGCGGTGGCAGTGGACATCGGCGCGGCTGTCGCCCTATTCCCGGTCTTCCATCTGCAAGGCCTGGCCCTGGCTATCGGCCTGGGGGCGTGGGCCGAGGTGATCATGCTCGTGGCCCTCATGGAGAGGCGAATCGGCTTCGACCTACGGCCGCTGTTGCGTCACTCCGTCTCATTTGCCGGCGGCGCCTGCGTGGCGTCTGCCGCGGCGTACATGACGGCGCGGTTTGTCGACCAACACACCGGCGGGCTGGCGTCGTTGTTTGGGCGCATGGCCGAACTCGTGCCGGCCGGACTAATTGGGCTCGCGGTCTACCTCGCCTGGGCCCGCATGTTCCGGTTGCCTGAACTGGAGGCGGCCCTGGGGATGGCGCGTTCCCTGGTCCGACGCCGGCCCACACAGGCGCCGGACGAGACCTAGCCAGGGCCGGCGGCAGCGTGGTAGTACGGGCCCAGGATCGCCTGGACCTTAGTTCGTCTTTTTAGCGAGTGCTAGTGGCAGTGCTGGCCGGTGGAGACTGTGCTGGGGACGCTGTCGGTGTCGGCGCAGGTGTCGGTGTCGGCGCAGGTGTCGGCGCAGGTGTCGGTGTCGGCACAGGTGTGGGCACCGGCGTTGGAGTGATGTCGGGTGTTGGTGTTGGGGGTGGCGCCGTCCCGGTGTTCATGGTGCAGTACGTGACTGGCGGAAAGCTCGCACCCCAGGTCAGGTCGAACGGCGTCCAGAACCCCACCTGGTAGAAGTACATCGTGGTCCCATTACCGGGTCCGCCGCGTTTGCCGACACCCGTTTGGGCACGGCTCGCCCAGATCTGGTCGTACTTCTGGAAGTTCGGATTGTTCGAGTCGACCTTGCTGAAATCCAGGAAGCCCTTGGTGTCTTTGGTACCGGGGCAGTCGTACGTCCAGAGCGTATTGCTGACGGTGTCGATGTCGAAGGAGATCTTGGTCGTGTCCACCTGGGTGGGCACCGTGCCGTTGACAAAGACTTCCTTGACCGTCTTGGTCGTGTAGGGGCCGGGCAGCATGCCGCTGTAGGCGTCGACAGCCGCCCAGGTGACTCCGTCGGGCTGCTTGAAGTCCGTGACCGGAGTACCGGCCGTGACGTCCTGCATGAAGGCGTGCCATATCGGGGCTGCCAGCTCGAGCGACATGACACTCTTGCCCGGCGCCCGGTCGCTGTTGCCGGCCCACACCCCAGCCACGATGGCGGGCGAGCCCGGGTCCGAGGGCGGGGCTACGTATCCGACCGCCATCAAGTCTTCGGTCTGGTCGCTGGTGCCGGTCTTGAGGGTCGCAGGTCGGCGTGTGTTACCGGCCATGATCTTGTA
>JAYUDR010000093.1:0-13788 GCA_043739665.1 Chloroflexota bacterium | reverse complement strand
GGCCGCATTCGGGCCGATGACCGCGACCTTGCGCAGCGTCTCGGCGGCAAGCGGCAGGACGCCGTCGTTGGCGAGCAACACGAACGCATCGGCGGCCGCGCGCCGGACCAGAGCCGCGGCGTCGGCGTCGGAGAGATGCACGAGCGCGAGCGGATCGGCGGCGGCAGGTTTGGTCCGGGCCGACTGGCCAATCCCGCCGGTGATCGTCTCGTTGACCGGCAGCGCCCCAACCCGTGCGGCCAGGGTCAGCACGTGCAGAGCCGCGGCGTTGAGGATTTCCTCGTCCACCTCGCCCCGTCGCACGGCAGCCGCCAGGTGCAGCCCCAGATGGCGCGGCGGACCGGGCATCTCCAGGTCCAGTCCGGCCGTGGCATCGGCAACGGTGTCGTGAGTGGCATGCCAGTCGGACATCAGCACGCCGTCCCAGCCCCACTCCTCGCGCAGCACCCCGGCGATGAGGGCGGCGTTGTTGGAGCAGTGGACGCCGTTGACGCGGTTGTAGGCCGCCATCATCGACCACGCCCCGGCCTTGGCCACGGCCTCAAATGGGAGCAGGTACACCTCGCGCAGGGTCCGCTCATCGACGATGCAGTTGACCGTGGTCCGGTGGGTCTCGGAATCGTTAGCCACGAAATGCTTGGGGCAGGCGGCCACGCCCTGCGATTGCATGCCCGCCACGTAAGCGACCCCGAGCCTGGCAATGAGCAGCGGGTCCTCCGAGTAACACTCGAAATCGCGACCCGCCAGCGGTGAGCGGACGATGTTCAGGACCGGGCCCAACATGTAGTGGATGCCGGCGCGCTTGGCCTCGATGCCGATGCGGGCGGCTACCTCCGCGATAAGTTCAACGTCCCAGGTTGCTCCGAGCGCCGTGCCGCACGGCGTGCACGTGGCGCTGGAACCCTTCGGAAACGTCATTCCGCGGACGCCATTGGGGCCATCGAGGGTAAGCATTTGCCCCAGCCCTATCGAGTCGACGCCGGCGGCGTGCCAGGCGTCGATGCCGGAAGTTAGCTGGGCGCGCTCTTCAATCGACAGCGATCGCACCAGGGCGTCAAGTCGTTCGATCAGAATCTCCGGGGTGTTGTCGGTCGGCTGCGTCATGCGTCCTTCCAAGGCTGTTGTGGCTTGGCGAAATCGTACTCCGCAGGTCGGTAGGGGGCTAAGTCGTTTAGCGGGCTGACTGGCGGTCCTCGGGTGGCCTACGCTTAGACCTGCTTGCCGACGTCGGGACACACTTGGAGGGTAACCATGGCGACTGCAGACGAGTCCATGAGGCGGGCCGCCGGCGCGGCAGACGATGACTGCCTACCGTCCGGCCCGGCCCAGGAATTGGACTACCCAGTGTGGATCAAGCCTTTCCTGCCGGCCATCCACGACGCCTTCACGAAGGGCAACAAATACGTCATCGTGCCCGCCCTGAGGATGGGCCTGGGGCGCTACGTCTCCAACCCATTCACCGGCTACCTGATGATCCTGCGAACACGCGGCCGCAGGAGCGGCGAAATGCGGGACGCGCCGCTCGGCTACACCATCGTGGGTGAGTACGTGTACTGCGTGGCCGGCTTCGGGCGGCAGACGCACTGGGTTCAGAACGTCCGGGCCGATCCCAACGTTGAGGTGACACTGCCGAGTCGGTCATTCTCCGGCCTGGCCGAAGAGGTCACGGACGAGGCGGAGCGCGGCCGCGTGCTTCCGCTGCTGCTGCGCAGCATGGGCGCGATTGCCTGGATGATATGGATGGGCAATCCCTGGCGCGATGCGCCTGAGGCGATCACGGCCAGATGCGGAGGTATGCCGCTGGTTCGCGTCCGGGCCACCGCCATCGCCGCGGGCCCAGAGGACCCGGGCGGCCGCTACTGGGTAGTGCCTCTAGCCGCCTCGGCCTTGGTGACGTTGTGGTGGCTGAACGGCCGCGGCAGGCAGTCGAAGGGCGGGTCCTGTCCGGGAGACAGGGAGTGACGCTCGACGAGGGTCGCCGTGCTGATCTCTTCGGCGGGGGTGTCTTCAGCGCCGACCCGGCTCGGAGTCGTTTCGCGAGAGTGGTCTGCCTCGTCGTGGCGGTTCTGGGCTGGGCCAACATTGCCATCCTGGGACGGGCGCTACTGGCCGAGAATCCCCCGGCCGCCGGCTTCGATCTGGAGCTGCTCCTCACCGCCGCACGGCGAGTTGGCGCCGGCGCCTCGCCGTACGACCCAAATGCCGTGGCCCACGGTGTCCAGGCCCGAGACCTCTTCTACTCATATCCGCCGTTCGTGGCGCAGCTTCTGGCACCCTTGGCGGGGCTTCCGACGTGGCTCGTCTTGACGGGCTGGTGCCTGGGCGCGGGTGCCGGGCTCGTCCTGATAGCCGCCCTGCTGGCCCGCTCGCCGATCGGCCGGCCCGCCATGGCCGCGCCCGCCCTCGCACTTGATTCCGCTTTGCTCGCCCTTGCTGCCGCACCGTTCTTCTTCCCGTTTGCGGTCGCGCTGCTGTTCGGAAATGTGGACGCGTGGTTCCCGCTGCTGTTCGGGGCGGCGGCGCTTGCCCTGGCTGGGTCGGGCGGGGTCCCATCGCGCGCGATCTCGATAGCCGGTGGCATGGCCCTGGCAGTGGCCGCGGCGGTTAAGCTCCACCCGGGCACGATGGTTGTCTGGCTGGCAGCGCGCCGGCCGGGAGCAGGCACGCGCCGGCTCGACTGGACCGTCATACCCGTCGCGTTCGCGACGGGTATGACAATTCTGGCTGTGAGCCTGCTCGTCGGTGGAGTCGGCCCGTGGAGGGATTACCTGGGCTACCTGAGTCTGGGCTCGGCCGCCGACCTCGCCTCGCGAGTCAACATCGGTCCGGCCAGTCAGCTGGCCCTTCTGGCAGGCGACTCGGGCCTGGCTCGTCCGCTCGCGTTCGTCTTTGCCGGGCTGGCAGTCGTTGCCACGATCGCCGTCGCGCGGCTCGTGCGCGACTCGCTGGAGAGCCTCAACTGGGCGATCGTCGCCTCGCTGATCGTGCTGCCGGTGACCTGGTATCACTACCCCGTGGCCCTCATCCCCGTGGCCTTGGCCGCCTGGACTCGGAGCCGGGGAACGGCGCGGGCGCGCTCGGTCAGCGTGGCGCTGGCGGCTGCGGTCGTCGTTGCCGATGTCGCGGTTGCGCTGCCGGTAGCGCTCTGGCTAGGAGTGGTGTTGCTGTTCGTCGCGGTCCGCCGGTCGCGCCCCCAGTCAGGCTTCGAACCGGCACCCGCGAAGGATTCCCTCGGCCCACAGGCGGGCGGCCCGGCTCCGGTACTGACCGCATGAAGCAGCCCAAGTCCTCGTGGCGCGGCGGCCCCGCCAATCGAATCGGCGACCTCGTCGGCAACGTAGTCCGGCGCGCGCTCGCCGAGCCGCCTCCCCGGGTCCTGCCAGGCGCAAACCTGGAGCCTGGATTTCGGCGGCGCTGGCTCGGTTTCTTTCTGCCGGCCGCGTTCCTTTCCTTGTGGCTGATGAGCTTTGCCGCCGGCTTCAACTGGGAGGTAATGGGTTTTGATGCACGCATCTACTACCACGGCTCGGCCGCCTGGCTGGCAGGCCAGGATCCGTGGGCGACGGGCGCCCTGCTGAACGGACGTCTCTTCAGCTATGCCGGCTTACCACCGACGGCCATCGTGCTCGCCCCCATGACCCTCCTGCCGGAGGAAGCCTTCGTTTGGTTGTGGCTGATCCTCTCGATTGTCGCCGCGTTGGCAGTAATTCGACTCCTTCGTCTGCCCGTTATCTGGATCGCCTACCCGCCATTGCTTTACGGCGTCATGGCGGCTAATCCGCACGTCGTGGTTTTGGCGCTTCTGGTTGCCGGGGGGATGTGGAGCGGGGCTCTGGGTGCGGTCCTTAAGGTAGTGGCGATTCCGCCGCTGGTCGGCGAACGTCGTTGGCGGGCCTTGCTGCTGGCCGCCGTAACCATGGGCGCGTCGGTTGTTCTGGCTCCGGGCCTGTGGTCGGAGTTCCTCCACCAGGCCGGCGCCATCCAGAACACGATTAGTACCGAGTCTGGCGGCGGCCTCAGTGCCTGGGGCAAGCCGTTGGTGTTGATCCCGACGATCATCGCGCTGATCGTTCTGGCGCGGATTGACTTGCGCGCATCGGCCTGGCTGGCAGTTCCGGCGCTGTTCCCGACCACTCAGTACTACTACGCAATGTTCGCACTCCCGGTCGACCCGTTCCTCGCCGCCGCCATGGCCTTTCCTCTACCCCTGGTTGCCCCGATCATGACAATCGCCTACACGGTTGTACGGTGCGGCGTGGTCATGTGGCGGCGACGTAGGCGCGCGCCGCAGCCTGACGCCCGGGCGCTCGGCCAGTCGCAGGACGGGCAGGGAGCGACGGGTACGGGCGGCGCCACGACGGCGGGTCTGTAGGTGGGCTCGGGCCGCCGGATCGCGGACGCCCGGCAGGAGGTCGCTCGCGGCGGCGCGCTGCCTGACGGATTGTTCGAACAGGGCAGCACCGCCAACAGCCGTCTTACACTCGGGCTCGGGATTATCCTCGGGTCGCTGTGTCTCATCGCCGGCCGCTACGTGATCCTGGAATTCCCGGCCGGCATCGACTTCGAGATCCCGCTGCGGGCCGCCTCTCGCTGGGTTGCCGGCGGCGAGCCGTATCCGCCATCGGCCATGCTGGTCACGGGTGGACCGGACCTGCCCTTCCTGTACCCGCCGTATGTGCTCCCTTTCCTGGCTCCGATCGCCGGCTTGCCTCGCGATTTCGTGACCGGCATCTGGCTGATGTTGGGCGCGGCCGCTGCCGTCTGGACCTGCCGGCGGCTAGGGATTCCGTGGCTGGCCATCCCGTGCGTCATGGCCTGGCCGCCCTTCTCGGAGGCTCTGGTGACAGGTAACGTCCAGATCCTCAGCTTTGCCGCGTTCGTTGCGCTGCTCTACGAACCCGCCGACGGGGGTGCCCGGCAACGGACGTTTGTACCCTCGCACGACGTCTTCAACGGCTTGCTCGCCGGAGCGATCGGCGTGCTCAAGGTGGCACAGATGCTGCCGGTCCTATATCTGCTGCGCCGCCGCCGACGGGCCGCGCTGATTAGCGTGGCGGCGCTGGCGATGCTGACCATCGCTTTGCTGCCGCTGACCGGGGTCCCTGTCTACGGCGACTGGCTGGCCCAGTTGCGCCGAGCCGCAGATCCAAGCTGGACCATCGGCGGCGTGGCCTTGGGGCGGAGCGTCGGCGTGCCGGACATCGTGCTAGTGGCCTGTGGGATTGCGCTCGCGCTTTCGGTGCGTGGCCGCGACGCGGCGGCGTGGCTCGGTGTAGCAATGCTCGTCGCCACGCCCAGCGTCCACGGCTACACGTTCCTCTTCCTAGTTCCCGGTCTTCTGACGATCCGACGCGATTTCTCGTTTGTCATTGCGGCTATGTATCTTGGCAACTACCACACCGACACCTGGTGGCTTGGGTGGCTGTTGGTGGTCTGCTGCCTGATTGCGGCCAATCGCTGGCCGTGGATCCGCGCGGCGGTGCCGGTGCCCAAGGACACGCCGCCCGGCACCGATCCAGCCCCGTCAAGCCGCCGTCACCAGGAGTCGCCTATACAGAGTGGCGCCCGATACAATCTGCTGGACCCAGTCGCCGTTTCCTCGATCCAGCCCGGTCGAGTCAACGGCAGACCGCCCCAGGGGAGTCCTGATGTTCGATCGGCTCGGCCGGCTGGTGATCCGACTTCGGTTCGTCTTCGTCGTCGGCTGGGTGGCGGCGGCTGTGGTCATGGGCGCGCTGGCGCCCTCGTTATCGCAGGCCGGCTCAGCCGATGAAACGAGCTTCCTGCCGCGCGACGCCGAGTCGCTCGCGGCTCGCCACGTTATCGCGGCAGCCTTTCCCCAGGATTCTGCTCCGGCCTCGGCGCTGGCCGTCTTCTCACGTCCGGGCGGCCTGACCGACGCCGATCGAGCGGCGATAGAAGGGCTGCGTCGCTACTTCGAGGGCAGCGGCCACCCCGATGCGGTCCAACGCTACGTCACGGCCGAGAGCTCGCCCTCATTGGCCTCCGCGCTTCGCAGCCCAGACGGCGTTGTGGAGCTGGCCCGCATCGACATGTCCGCGCCATCTTTCCTGCCGCGTACAAACACCGCGATCGATGTCATCCGCGGGCATTTCGCCAAGCCCGGCGTGCTGCCCCCCGGCCTCGTCGCCCAGGTCACGGGCCAGGCGGGTATCGGCCGCGACTACCTCGCGGCGATCAAAGACGGCACGGAGCGAACGACGCTCGTCACGATCATCCTCGTCGTTTTGGTCCTGCTGCTGATCTACCGCGCGCCACTGGCCGCCCTGGCTCCGCTGCTCACCATCGGCTCTGCCTTTTTGGTCGCGCGGGGGTTGCTCGGCTTCATGGCCCAGGCCGGCTGGCAGCTATCGTCCGTGCTCGATTCGTTCATCGTCGTCATGGTTTTTGGCGTCGGCACCGACTACACCATCTTCTTGATCTCACGCTTCCGCGAGGAGCTGGGCCGACACAGCGCAGACGTGGCGGTCCAGGTGACGGTCAGCCGCATCGGCGCGGTCATCACGGCCTCGGCGGCGACGGTCATCGTTGGCCTGGCGTCGATGGTCGCGGCCCGATTTGGCATGATCCAGTCCACTGGCCCGGCGTTGGCGATCACGATCTTCGTCACGCTCCTGGCAGGCCTGACGCTGACGCCCTCGCTGCTGGCCATATTTGGGAGGCACATCTTCTGGCCGCTGCATGAGAAGACCCGGACCGCCGGGGATGAGGAACGCGGCTTCTGGGCGGCGCTGGCGCGGCGCATCACGGCTCGGCCGGGGCTGCTCGCGGCCGCGGTGCTGGCCCTTCTGTTGGTGCCTGTTCTGGCCCTGCCGCAGCTCAAGCAGAACTTCGACGTCCTGCACGAGCTGCCGGCCGGGGCTGAATCACGCCAGGGCTACGACACGCTGAGTCGGCACCTGGCCGAGGGCCAGCTGATGCCACTCACGGTCCTCGTACAATCTGCCGGCGGCTCGCAGATCGACCTCATTTCTGCGCAGGGACTTGGCCGCATGGAGGCGCTGGGCAAGTCGATTGCGGCAGTGCCCAATGTTCAATCTGTACGGAGCCTGGTGGACCCGTTGGGCGAGAGCAAGGTCTCAGACCTGCTTCGACCGTCCGTCCAGCTGCCCATAGCCGCGACGGCGTTCCGCAAGCCGCCGAGCGCCGATCTGAACGTCCAATTAGGTGATGCCAGTCTGGCCGGCATTCAATCGACGGCAGGCTATGTGGGCGGGCTCGGGGGTGCCTTGCCGAACCTCCCGGGTGCGGATCTCCGGGCGGCTGACGCGGACCTCGCGACGCTCGTGACGGGCCTCACCGACGCCCGGAAGCAGGCCCTCGTCACGAACCAGCTCAACGCGATTGTGGTCCAGCTTCGAGCGGCGGCCGGCGTTTCGGGTGGCTCGGGCGCCGGTGCCACGGTGGAGGCGGCGGCTCAAGTGGTCGCCCTCAAGGCCTATCTTGACGAGTTGGGGACAGCCCGGCCGGCGGTCAAGTTGGAGGCGTCGTACGAGTCCGCACAGAATGCCCTGGGGGCCCTCGCCGTTCGTCTGGATCCACTCGCTTACGCTCAACTCCTCGGCTCGATCCAGGGTCTTTCGGCCTGGTTCACGGCCCAGCCGACGTCGTTCTACTTCTCGCCGGCGGCGGTTAAGCCGGGTGAGACGACCCTGACTGCGCGGCAGGCGATGGCCGACGCGCGGCTGCGGCTGCCGCGAGAGCTCGATGCCCTGGCCGCCGCGTTCACTGCGTCCGATCTCTACGCGCCACCGGATCTGCGAGCCGCCTACGTCTCGGCGGACGGCACCGCGGCCCGTCTGTACGTTACGACCGCGACCAACCCGTACGACACGAATTCTTTCGAGACGGTCCGCGAACTCCGGACCCTGCTTGGGAAGGATGCCGGTGGCTTCGGGACTGCCGGAGTTGGGGGCGCTGCCGGCGCTGCTGGTGGCGCGACCTCCGCCGCGCGCCAGGCGTACGTGGGCGGGGCAACGGCCGAGTTCGCCGACGTCCAGGACACCATTTCGGCCGACTTCCTGAGAGTCGCCGCAATCACGATCATCGGCATCCTGATCGTCCTCATTCTCCTGCTGCGGGCCATCGTGGCGCCGGTCTACCTCGTCCTGACCGTGCTCCTCTCCTATGCCACGAGTCTGAGTATTGCGGCCCTGATCCTGCAGCGTGTCTTGGGCCAGGCCGGCGTCAACTACTTCATCCCTCTCATGGTCTTCGTGCTCCTGGTGGCCCTTGGATCCGACTACAACATCTTCCTGATGTCGCGTGTCCGCGAGGAAAGTTCGACTCGGGAGCTGATGTCGGGGATCCGCGTCGCCTCCGCCCGAACCGGCACGGTCATCACCTCAGCCGGGCTGATACTGGCCGGCACCTTCGGCGCCCTTGTGACATCCCCGCTTCAGCTTCTCTTCCAGGTTGGCCTGGCCGTAGGCTTGGGCGTCCTCATCGATACGTTCGTCGTTCGTAGCTTGCTGGTCCCGGCGCTGACAGCCTTCATCGGCGAGCGGGCATGGTGGCCGTTCCACCGCCGCCCGACCGAATAGGGGCCTTCCAAGGTCCGATCCCAGCCCCAATCGCCACGACCATCTGGCGGGCCACTCTCCAGTCGCAGCGCCCGCCAGGTGATACCTCCAGTACCATCGCCATTACCCGAAAGGGGTATGGCGCAAAAGTTGATCGCTGCTGGTAAACTCCCCAGACACCGTGGTCACGAAACCAGGTGTGCGCAGCTACGGAGAACCAAGTTGGGTCTGTTCAACAGTCGAAGCCGCAGCCACATCGCCATCGCGATCAGGGCGGATGGTAGTCATGTGCAGGTTCCGTCTGACGACCTTGGCTTGGTCGACGTATCCCTCCTCGGTCTACTTCGCTCGCTTGAGCTTGGCATTGGGCGCGTATTTGGGCTCATTACCGGCTCCCGGCGGGAGGCTGGACGGCGGGATCGGCGCTAACGACGCAGAACCTAGAACCAACCAGAACCCTCGCCGAGTGGCGAGGGTTTTTTCATTACCCAGATCCACGAAGAGGAAAGGGACGCAGCGATGGGGACCACAGACGACGAATCGGACCGTTCGCCAACGTTGGCCGCCGACACAGCGGCCAACTCGTCGCCCGGCGGCCACGCGGCTACCACTGGCCATGCGGCTACCACTGGCCATGCGGCTCCCGACGGTAACCGCCGGCGGATCGACCACATGCCTGGGGCGGGCAGTACGCGGGCCGAGGCGATCAACGCCGGCCGCCACGAGATGCTCACCGACACCCTCCGGAAGCAGATCCGGAGCCTCGCGGAACGCGGCGTGAAGCGGCCGCGCATCGGGGCCGACGCTGTCTGCGAGGCACTCTTGGCCCAGGGAGTGGACGTCTTCTTCGGCTTTCCGGGCGGCGTGCTGCTGCCCCTGTACGACGTCCTCGGCGATTACCCCGAGCTGCGCCACATTCTGGTCCGCCACGAACAGGGCGCGGCTCATGCCGCCGACGGTTACGCCCGGGCCTGCGGCAAAGTGGGTGTCTGTCTCGGGACTTCCGGGCCGGGCGCCACAAACCTGGTTACCGGCATCGGCAACGCCATGCTGGATTCCGTTCCGATGGTCGCCATCACCGGCAACGTCGTCTCATCGCTCCTGGGCAAGGATGCGTTCCAGGAGATCGACATCACCGGCATCACGTTGCCTTGTACCAAGCACAACTACCTCGTCAGCGATCCCAACGACATTCCTCGCGTCTTTGCCGAGGCATTCCACATCGCCCGCACCGGTCGTCCCGGTCCCGTGCACATCGACATCACCAAGGACGCCTTGATGGGCGTTTGCACGGCCGAACACCCGACCGCGCTGGACCTGCCGGGCTTCAAGCCCAAGTTCGAAGGCCACTTCCGGCAGATCAAGCTGGCGGCCGAGGAGATCGCCCGGGCCGAACGTCCGGTCATCGTGGCGGGCCACGGCGTTCTGATCTCTGATGCCACCGCAGAGTTGCTCGAACTGGCCGAGAAGGCCCAGATCCCAGTCGTTCACACGCTTCTCGGCATCGGCGCGATGGACGAAACTCACCCGCTGGCGCTTGGTTTCGTCGGTATGCACGGCTGGAAGCACGCCAACAAAGCGATCCAGTCGGCCGACTTGCTAATCGCCCTCGGAATGCGGTTCGACGACCGCGTCACCGGCCACGTGCCCACGTTCGCGCCGTACGCGCGGATCATCCACGTTGACATCGATCCGGCCGAGATCGGCAAGAACGTGGCCGTGGAGATCCCCATCGTCGGCGACGTCAAGCGCGTCCTGATCGCGCTCCTGCCGCAGATTCAGCCCGTCTCGCCGGAGCGGCGGGCGGCCTACCTTGGCCAGATCGCCGAGTGGCGGGCCGAGTCTGAGAAGACGCCGTGGCACGGGTCGGGGGCCTGGCGCAACGGTCAACTCTCCGCCGATTTCGTGGTCGCGGCCATCGGCGAGGCCTCGGGCCACGACGCCACGATCGTGGCCGACGTGGGCCAGAACCAGATGTGGACCGCTCGTTATGCGGGATTTCGGAGGCCGAACAGCCACATTAGCTCCGGCGGTCTGGGTACGATGGGCTACGGCTTGCCCGCGGCCATGGGCGCGGCGGTTGGCCGGCCCGACAAGGAAACGTGGGCCATCGTCGGCGACGGCGGCCTGCAGATGACGGCCCAGGAGCTGATGACACTCGTCCAGGACAACATCCCGGTCAAAGTCGCGCTGCTTGACAATCGCAAGCTGGGCATGATTCGGCAGTGGCAGGAACTCGTCTATGCGGGCAACTACCACTCGTCGAACCTGCTCGGTCCCGACTGGCTCAAACTGGCCGAGGCTTATGGCGTGGCCGGCTTCCGGGCTTCGACCCCGGAGGAAGTGGAAATCGCAATCGCCGCGGCACGCGCCGTCGACGGTCCGGCCCTGGTCCATTTCGAGATCGCCGAGCAGCAGAACGTCTTCCCGATGATGCCGGCCGGCAAGGGCCTGTCCGACCTGCTCGAGGAACAGTTCGAGGAGCCGAAAATATGAGCCCAACCGGCCAGACTTCCGGCCAGTCGGACCCGGCCCACACCACGCCGCCGGCCCACACCACGCCGCCGGCCCACACCGCGCCGCCGGCTCGAGCCCTGCCCGGGCACGGCGAGGCTCATCGCCACGTCCTGGTGGCGATCGTCCTCAACAAGCCCGGCGTCCTCAATCGCGTAGCCAGCCTCATGCGGGCGCGCAACTTCAACATCGAAACCCTGGCGGTCAGTCACACTGACCAACCGGAAGTCAGCCGCATGACCATCACGCTCCGCGGAGACGACGTGCAGGTCGAACAGGCGGCTAAGCAGCTTTACCGGCTTATCGACGTCCTCAAAGTTCAGGATGTCACCGGCGACCCAATCGTCGAACACGAGATCGCGCTGATCAAGGTCCGTGCCGACGAACGCAACCGCGGCGAAGTGTTAACCATCGCCGAGATGCACAAGGCCAAAGTCGTGGATCTGGCAGCCGAGTCGCTGATCGTTCAGGCGACCGGCACCGAGGCAGAGGTGGACTCTCTGATCGCCCTCCTGCGCGGATTCGGAATTAAGGAGCTCGTCCGCTCCGGTACCGTCGTCATGTCCCGGGGCACCGGGTCGATCGAGGAGGCAACTAAACGATGACCGCTCGCATGTACTACGACGCCGATGCTGACCCTAAGGCACTCGCCGGCCAGAAGATCGTGATCATTGGCTACGGCAGCCAGGGCCACGCTCATGCCCAGAACCTTCAGGACTCGGGCTTCGACGTCACCGTCGTCGAAGCCAATCCGAAGGCGCGGGCCATTGCCGAGGAGTCAGGCCTCAAGACCGCCGATATTGCCGCTGCGGTCAAGGCGGCGGACGTGATCATGATCCTGGTCCCCGACACCATTCAAAAGAAGGTGTACGAGACCTCGATCGAGCCGAACATGAAGCCGGGCCAGCTGCTCATGTTCGCCCACGGCTTCAACATCAGGTTCGACCTCATCAAGCCGGGCGAAGGCATCGACGTCGGCATGGTCGCCCCCAAGGGCCCCGGCCACCTCGTCCGCTCCGTCTTCGAGCAGGGCGGCGGCGTGCCGGCGCTGTTCGCCGTGGAGAAGGATGCGACCGGCACCGCTCGCGCACGCACGCTGGCCTACGCCCGTGGTATCGGCGCGACTCGCGCCGGCGTCCTGGAGACCACCTTCAAAGAAGAGACTGAGACGGACCTCTTCGGTGAGCAGGTTGTCCTGTGCGGCGGCGTCACGAGCCTGATCAAAAACGCTTTCGAGACCCTTGTCGAGGCCGGCTACCAGCCCGAGCTGGCCTACTTCGAGGTCATGCACGAGCTGAAGTTGATCGTGGACCTGATGTACCGCGGCGGCATGAACTACATGCGCTTCTCGGTCAGTGACACAGCCGAGTACGGCGACTACATCTCCGGCCCGCGCATCGTCGACGCTCGCGTCCGCGACGAGATGCGCAAGGTCCTGGGCGAGATCCAGGACGGCAGCTTTGCGGCCGCATGGATCGCCGAGAACGAGGCCGGCCAGCCCAACTTCAAGAAGATGCGCGAAGCGGGCCGCGACCATCAGCTTGAGCAGGTCGGCGCCCGACTCCGCAAGGCGATGCCGTTCCTGAACCCGGTCGAGGTCGTTGACGGCCAGCCCCAAGCCGCGGCCGAAAAGAGGTAGCAGCTCCGCCAAAGTCGCGTCCACTGCCCGGCGGTGAGGCTCTCGTCCCGAGCAGCATTTACCGCCGGCCAGACCTACCAGAAGGTCGAGAAGCAACGTGACCGAATCCGCGAACGCGGCCGGGGGCGTATCCGCCGGCACAACGTACAACCTCGTGTTCGTTCCCGGCGACGGGATCGGCCCCGAGGTAATCGCGGCCGGGCGCGGCGTCCTTGAGGCCGCCGGCGGGATCTTCGGCTTCCGCTTCGATTGGCGCGAGGTGTTGATCGGCGGAGTGGCGATCGACGCGTACGGCGTCCCGCTGCGGAAGCAGGACCTGGGCGTCTGCAACGACGCCGATGCGGTCTACTTCGGCGCCATCGGTGATCCCAGATTTGACGACCCCAAGGCCAAGGTCCGGCCCGAGCAGGCCCTTCTGGCGCTGCGCAAGGGGCTGGGCCTGTACGCCAACCTCCGGCCGGTCACTATCCAGCCCGTCCTTCGGGCGAGCTCGCCGGTTCGCGAGTCGCTGCTCGACGGCGTCGACATGATGATCGTGCGCGAGCTGACCGGCGGCCTCTATTTCGGCCAGCCGTCCGAGCAGCGCGAGACCCTGGCTGGCCGCGAGGCTCTCGACACGCTCATCTACAAGGAGCACGAGATCAAGCGTGTCGTGAAGCTGGCTTTCGAGCTGGCCCGCGGTCGTCGCAAGAAGCTGACCAGCGTTGACAAGGCCAACGTCCTGTCGTCGAGCCGGCTGTGGCGGACAATCGTTGAGGAGATGAAGGTCGACTACCCGGATGTCACGGTCGAGCACCGGCTGGTGGACGCCTGTGCGATGACGTTGATCCAGCGCCCGGCGGTCTTCGACGTCCTGGTCACCGAGAATCTGTTCGGCGACATCCTGTCCGACGAAGCCAGCGTCCTTGCCGGCTCGCTCGGGATGCTGCCGTCCGCCTCGATCGGCGAGAAGCGCACGGCCCACGGCCTGCACGGCATGTACGAGCCGATCCACGGTTCCGCGCCGGACATCGCGGGCAAGGACATCGCCAATCCGCTCGCCGCGATCCTTTCCGGGGCGATGATGCTGCGCTGGTCGTTGGGCCAGCCAGC
>JAYUDR010000092.1:0-13802 GCA_043739665.1 Chloroflexota bacterium | reverse complement strand
CCGAGTCCGGCTCAGGCTGCGCAGTCGACGTGCCTGGCAGCAGCGCGCCCTCACCATCGGAGGCATCCGAAGGTTCGATGACCGCTTCGACTGGGGTGTCGGAGGCGACTTTGGTTCGTCGCTTCCGCACAGCGGGTGCTGCAGGCTGAGTTGCGTCGGAACTGGCGTCGGCTGCCGGTAGCACCGCTTCGGGCACCGCTTCGGGCGTGGCTTCGGGCGTGGCGTCGGCGAAGATCGAGACCACAGGTGGGCGTTCCACCCCGCGCTGGCTCGAGGCCTCGTACAGAAGAATCGAGCCGGCCACAGAAGCGTTGAGCGACGACACGTGGCCCAGCATCGGGATGCGGACCACGGTGTCACAGCGACGGCGCACGGCAGGCCCAAGGCCCTGGCCCTCGCTGCCAACCACAATCACGACAGGCCCGCGCAGATCCGCCTGACGGGCCGTGAGGGGCGCATCGGCGTCGGAGCCGATGACGCGTAGGCCCCTGATATGGAGGTCCGTCAGCGCCTCGGCTAGGTCATCGACCGGGACCAGCAGCAGGTGTTCGACGGCCCCCGCTGAAGCCTTCACTGCAGCGGCTGAGAGCGGTGCCTGACGATGGGTCGGGTAGATCACGCCATGGACCCCGGAGGCCTCGGCGGTTCGGAGCAGAGCGCCGAAGTTCTGAGGGTCCTCGAGCGAATCGAGGACGAGGACGAACGGTGCCTCCTTGCGCTCGATGGCTCGGGCGAGGATGTCGTTCAGGCCGGCGAACAAGCGCTTGTCTGTGACGAGGGCGATGCCCTGATGACCGTCGAAACCGGCGAGGGATGTAAGGGTGCCCCCTTCCACCTCCACTATCGGGATGCGCAGGTTGGTTGCATGCAGAACAAGCTTCTCAAGAGCCTGGCGGCGCTGGGGCACAACGAGGAGTCGGATCGCCTTGCGTCGGGCGATGAACGCCTCCTCTACGGGGTGGCGGCCGGCAATGAGTTCCTCGTCCTCACAGAGAAGCCCTGCCGGTGGTGGGTTGAGTTGCCGAGCCCAGGAGGCAGGCACGGGGACGGCCGGCCTCGTCGTTGGGCCCTGATAGCCGCCGGAGCGGGCTCGGTAGTCCGGCCGCGATGGCCGCGGGACGAATGGCGCCCGAGGGGTAACGGACTCCCCTCCATCAATTGGCTCGGGACCGGAAACGGGCTCGGTATCAGCGGTCCACTCAGTTTCGGCTGCGAACTCGACGCTGCTGGTCACGTCGAAATCGACGGCCTCAGGCCCATCGACGTCTCGGTCGACAACGACCGAATCTTCTCCGCTCTGTATTGACGGGGAGCCCTGTGGTCGACCGCCACCGAACCCGAAGCCGGGCCGAGGCGGGCGCTGCCCGCGACCGAAATCTGCTGGCGGACCAAAGCCCTGCCTGCCTGGACCTGAGCCCTGTTGCTGGTCAGAGGCCGACCGTGGGGCGTCGAAGTCTCCACGCGAGGCGTCCCCATAGGCCCCATGCGATTGCAGAGACCACCCTTCTGCGGGTCGCCACGGGCGCCTTGGCGGGCGCGGGAAAGCGGCATTGCCGCGGTCGGCGAAGGTGTCACCAGGACCCTGCGGGGGTGGCCCGGCCGGCCGGTCGCCATAGCCCGGCCCTGCCGGCCGCGGACCGCCGAAGCCACCGGGGCGTGGACCCGGCCGCGGACCGCCGAAGCCGCCGGGGCGTGGGCCCGGCCGCGGACCGCCGAAGCCGCCGGGGCGTGGGCCCGGTTCTGCGCCGCGAAACTCGCCCGGCCGAGGCCCCCCGAAACCACCACCATCGGTGGGCCGAGGCCCCCCAAAGCCGCCGGGGCGTGGGCCCGGCCGCGGACCGCCGAAGCCACCACCGGTGGGGCGAGGCCCGCCGAAACTGGGACGTCCCGCGCCGCCACCCGGCCGGGGGCCGAAGGAGCGACGGTTCTCGAAGCGCGGGGCCTCGAATTGCCCACCCTCCGGCGACGGTCGGCCATCTCCTGGCCTACCGGGACCGCCGGCACCACCGGGCCCACCCGGCCCAGCCTGTCCGCCCGAACCTTGCGACCCATGCGCGCCCGGCCCAGCGTGACGCGGCCCTTCAAACCTCGGCCCGTCGGGATGTGGCCGCTTGCCGGCTGGACCGCGCCGTCCGGAGTGCTCGTCCCCAGGCTTGTGTCGATGGTCAGGCAAGGTATCTATCCGTTCATCTTGTTCGGCCGCCAGAGTGGCAGTCGGGGTGTCTGATGCGCTGTGGCAGGGCGGGTACTCGGCCGTCGGAGTGACGGGCGGGTTCGTACGTCCCGATCAATCGGCGCGGCGCCAACGCTGGCCGTCGCGCGTGTCTTCAACGAGGATTCCCCGCCCAGCGAGGACCGCTCGCAGATCGTCGGAGGCTGGCCATTCCCTGGCCGCCCGGGCGGCCGCTCGATCGTCGAGGAGCTGCTGCAGCTCAGGCTCCAGCGCCTCGTCGGCAGCCGGGGCTATCCCGAGGACTCGGTCCAAATCACGCAATAGGAAGGTCGCGAGTTGAGCGTCGGCCGTGGAGAGAGTACGAGCGTCAATGCGCCGGTTCAGCTCGCGGATCAACTCGAAGACGGCCGCGAGCGCTGGGGAGATGTTGAGATCGTCATCGAGCGCCACCTCGAACGCCAGCCTCGAACCGTCCAGCAGGGCCGGAAGCGAGGCGTCATCAATAGAGTGGGACCGATATGCCGCCAGGGCCGCCAGCACGGCGTCCAGCCGATCGATGGCTGAGTTCGCCGCCTGCAGCGAATCCTCGCCGAAAGACAGCGCCATGCGGTAATGGGCCGACATCAGGGCCAAGCGAAGGGCGCGCGGCGAGCCGCCGTTGCTCAGCACGTCCGGCACGGTGGACATGTTGCCGCTGGACTTGGCCATCTTCTCGCCGTTCATCTGGAGAAAGGCACAGTGAAGCCAGTACGCCACAAACGTCTTGCCGGTTGTGGCCTCGCTTTGGGCGATCTCGTCCTGGTGGTGCGGGAAGACCAGATCTATGCCGCCGGTGTGGATGTCGAATGACGGCCCGAGGTAAGCCATGCTCATGGCCGAGCATTCGATGTGCCAGCCTGGTCTGCCCGGTCCAATCGCGGTTTCCCAGCTTGGCTCGCCGGGCTTGGGTCCCTTCCAAAGGGCAAAATCTCGGACGTCGTCCTTGCCGTATTCGTCGGCCTCGACCCGCTCGCCGACTCGCATCCCTTCGGGGTCGAGACGGGCCAGTCTGCCGTAGGCCGGCCACGAGGCTATCCGAAAGAAGATCGAACCATCGTCGGTGCGATAGGCGTAGCCACCCTCGAGCAACTCGGCGATCATCTCGACCATCTGGGGAATGTGCTCGGTCGCCTTCGGCATCACGTCCGGCAGAGTCACGCCGAGTGTGGTCATGTCGGACAGAAAGAGCTTTTGGTAACGCTCCGAAATCAAGCCGATTAAGCTGCCCTCAGCCAGGGCGCGCTTGATGATCTTGTCGTCTACGTCGGTGATGTTCATGACCCAGGTCACGCGCAAGCCCTTGTAGCGCAGGTAGCGGACCAGCAGATCAGCAAACAGGAACGAGCGGAAGTTGCCCACATGAGCCGGGCCGTAGACCGTGGGACCGCAGCTGTAGATGCGGACGTGGCCCGGCTCGAGCGGCACCAGATCGCGGGCGGCGCCGGCCATAGTGTCGTGCAGCTGGATCGTCATGCTACGGACTCCGGAGCTGCCGCAGCCCGACCGGCGACAGGCGGGGCCGCAATGGCGGCGGGTGCAAGCCAGGCCACGGCGCTGGCCGACATCGATCGACCCGCCCCTTCTGGCCCGCCCAGATTGCCGGTGGAGGCCTTCACGTTGACAGCCTCCGGTGCCAGCCCGAGGGCAGCCGCAATCGCCTCCCCCATCGCGGGCAGCAGCCCGGCCAGCCTGGGGCGCGAGGCAATGATCGTGAGATCGATATTCACCGGCTGCCAGCCTGCGTCCCGAACCTTGTCGGCCACCGCTGAGAGAAGGATGCGACTGTCGATGCCGGTAGGCGTTCGCGAGTCTGCCGGGAAGAGGCAGCCCAGGTCGCCCAGACCAGCCGCTCCAAGAAGCGCGTCTGCCACGGCGTGGAGGGCCACGTCACCGTCCGAATGGCCGGCCAGGCGAGGCGCGCCCTCGATCGGTATGCCGCCCAATACAAGGGGCTCGCCGGGACCGAAGGGGTGGCTGTCCATGCCGAGCCCAACTCGACCGAAAGGACGCAGGCCGGGCGCCGATTCGATCGATCCGCGGGCAGGCGAAACCGCACGGCCGGGCACGAGGCCGCCGTCGAGCATCACCCTGGCGTGGTCGAGATCTACGGGCACGGTCACCTTCAGATTGGTCGCTTCGCCGCTGATCGCATGAACAGGGATTCTACAGGCCTCGAGCAGAGAGGCCTCATCGGTCCAGGTTTCCGGGCCGTTGGGATGGTGCGCGGCGTAGGCCCGCTCCAACAGGCTGCGCCTCACGCCCTGGGGCGTCTGGGCCGCCACTAAGTTCGTGCGATCGACCGTGACACCCACGCGCTCACCGTCGAGGCGCTTCAGCGTTTCTGCCACCGCCACCACGGGGATCGCCGCGCCGTGTATTCCAGCAGCCCGAGCCACTGCCCGGATCAGCGCTGGGCTCACGAGCGGCCGCGCGGCATCGTGAACGAGGATCACGGGGTCGCGGGACGAGGACTCGCCTTCGGCGAGGGCATCGCCGTCGGCGAGAGCGGCCACGCCTGCCGCAACCGAATCCTGGCGACGCTCGCCGCCGACGACCACCGCGACCACCGCGTCAGGCAGCCAGGCAGCGCTTGCTATCTCGACTACACGCTCCGGCGAAGTGGCAATGACGATCCGCTCCGCTCCGGCCTCAGCCAGGGCCTCAACCGACCAGCGCAGGACCGGCCAGCCGGCTAGATCAGCCTGAAGCTTGTCCTGACCGCCCATCCGCCGGCTGGATCCAGCCGCGACCACAACCGCCTGTATCGAGTCCGCCGGGGCGTCGTCCAACGAGTTCCTATCGTCATTCACTCCGCATGGACCTGAGCAAATACCATCCGGCCCATCACGGTCTGCAGTACCCGAGTCACAAGGACATCGAGTTCTTGGCCCACAAGGCGCGAACCGCCTTCGATCACGACCATCGTGCCGTCATCAAGGTAGCCCACCCCCTGGCCGGGCTCCTTGCCCTCCGTGATGACCTTGATCTGAAGCGAGTCGCCGGGCAGAAGGGCCGGCTTGAGGGCATTGGCAAGCGAGTTGACATTCAACACGCGTATCGACTGAAGGTCCGCAACTCTATTCAAGTTGAAGTCATTGGTGAGGATCGCCGCCCCCCTTGCCCGAGCGAGCAACACCAGCTTGCCGTCAACGTCGGAGGCATCTGCGGGATCGTCGTCGACGATCTCGACGGGAGTGGGGCCGTCCTTCTGGAGACGGGCGAGGATCTCGAGCCCGCGCCGACCTCGACCGCGGCGCTGGGTGTCCGAGCTATCGGCGATGCGCTGCAATTCCTCCAGCACAAAGTGCGGAATGACGAGCCGGTGATACAGGAAGCCCGCTTCGACGATGTCCGCGATGCGACCGTCGATGATGGCGCTCGTATCAACCACGACCTGCGTCTCGGTCCCCCGGACCGATGCGGCCGAGTTGTCGCGCCGAAGCAGCCCGGATGCCTCAGCAGCGGCGATAAGATCCTCCCGTTTGGCAACCGTGAAGCCGACCATACCCAGCCCGAAGCAGATCGAGACGCCGATCGGCAAATAGCGCCCGTATGGGTCTGGAAGGGCCTGCAGAGGTAGGCCAAGCAACAGGGCAATCAACAGCCCAACGATCAGTCCAGCCACCGCGGCCAGGAACTCGGCCGTAGACATGGCCTGGACGGCAGCGATCAGGCGGCCCACCGGAACCACGGTCAGATACGGCAGCAGGACGAAGCCGACCGATATCCAGGCGATGATCCAGACGGGGATGAGGAAGCCGGCCGATCCGGTCCTATCGAATATGTTCTGCTGGGTGAGAACGAACCCTAAGCCGACCAACGCGCCCAGGGCTGCGCCAAGCAGCCTAATCATGCGAATCACAGTTGCACGCCTTGCGCTGACGAAGCGGAGAGATGAATGCAGGTTGGAAGTGGCCTCGTCGGGATCAGCCTAGCATCGCGCTCCGCCGCTCGCCATATTTCGCCGCCGCCCAGGCCGAGTCGACAAGCCCGCGGGACGGGCCGTCTATCGCGAGTCGTCCCGCCCCATCCCTATTGCGTGGCCAATAGCGTCGCGCAGGTTCGACGCGGCGAGCACCTCCAGCCCCGCCACCACAGGCGGACCCTCTCTGCGCGGCGGCGGCACGATCGCCTTCTTGAACCCGAGACGTGCCGCTTCGCGCAGCCTTCGCTCCAAACCCGGCACCGGGCGCAGCTCGCCCAACAGCCCCACCTCGCCGATAGCGACGACGTCACGAGCCACGGCCCTGTCTCGCAGCGACGAGGCCAGTGCCAGGCACAACGGCAGGTCCAGGCCTGGGTCTTCGAGCTGGAGGCCGCCGGCGAGGTTGGCATATACATCGTGGCTGCCGAGCCCGATCCCCGCCCGACGGCCGAGGACGGCCACGAGTAAGGCCATGCGGTTGGCGTCGATACCAGAGGCCGTCCGCCGGGGGCTGCCGTAGCCGCCGGGGGCCACGAGTGCCTGAACCTCGACGAGGAGCGGCCGCGTTCCCTCCAGCGTGGCTCCGGCGACGCTGCCTGGGGCGTGCTCGTCCGTGGCAGTCAAGAAGGCGCGGCCTGGGTCGGCCACCTCGGCCAGACCGTGCTCAGCCATCTCGAAGACACCCAGTTCCTCCGTTGAGCCGAAGCGGTTCTTAGTCGCCCGGAGGAGCCTCAGGGTGGCCGTCCGTTCGCCCTCCAGGCTAAGAACGGCGTCGACCAGGTGCTCCAGAGTTTTGGGGCCAGCCAACGAGCCGTCCTTAGTGACGTGGCCGACAACGATCACGACGATGGAGTCTTGTTTGGCCAACTCCATCAGACGCAAAGCGCTTTCGCGGACCTGGCCCACGCTGCCGGCGGGCCCCTCAAGCTCTTCGACAGTGGCTGTTTGGATTGAGTCGACTATCAATGCAACTGGATGCGCCGCCCGCGCCAGGTCCACGATGCGTCCGACTTCGCTCTCGGCGACGACCGAAATGCGATCACCGGCCGGGCCGTCCAGCAGGCCCAAACGACCGGCCCGCAGCCTCACCTGCCCGGCCGATTCCTCGCCCGTGGCATACATGACGGCTCTGGCCGTGCTAGCAAGCCCGGCCGCCACCTGGAGCAGGAGAGTCGACTTCCCAATGCCTGGCTCACCGCCGACCAGGACCACGGAACCTGGTACCAGCCCGCCTCCAAGGACGCGATCTGCCTCGCCTATGCCGCTCGGGATCCGGACGGGCTCGGCCTCCCTCAAACCATTCAGGGATTGGGGGGCGTTCTTGTGGTCGGCAGCACCTGGTCCGGACGATCGATGGCGGGCGTCCGCCTCTCGCATGACGGTCTCGACGAGGGTGTTCCAGGCGCCGCAGGAGCGGCACTGACCCTCCCAGCGCAAATGGGCAGCGCCGCAGGATTGACAGATGTACCGGCTTGGCGCGCGACCCACCCCTGGCCCTCAGCTCAGCGAGCAGCTTCGACGGGTTGCTTCTCTTCGACCGGGTGGATGTCCAAACCCGCCTCGGAGCCCTTGTCGACAAGGATCGTCATGCCCTGAGTGTACTTTCGCAGCAGAAGCTGCTCGGCAAGCACGTCCTCGACCATGTTCTGGATGACGCGGCGCAGCGGCCGGGCGCCGTAGGCGACGTCGTAGCCGATCTTGATGATGTGGTCCTTGGCCGCCTGGGTGACCTCGAGAGTCATGCCCTGGGCCTTGAGCCGATCGCGAACTCGGGCCAGCATCAGGTCGACGATCAGCCGTATCTCGTCCACCGTCAGCGAGCGGAAGACGACCGTGGCGTCGATGCGGTTGAGGAACTCAGGACGGAAGGTCTGCTTCAGCTCTTTATCGACCTTCTCGCGCATCAGATCGTGGGAAGCCGTCGCGCGCGCTTCCTCGGTGGCGCCCTGAGCGCGGAAGCCGAGCGAGGAGTTGGTCTGGAGCTCCCGTGCGCCCAGGTTGCTGGTCATGATGATGATGCAGTTGCGGAAGTCGACCCGGCGGCCCTTTGCGTCGGAGAGATGGCCGTCCTCAAGGATCTGAAGGAGCATGTTGAAGACTTCCGGGTGAGCCTTCTCTATCTCGTCGAGAAGCACGACCGCGTAGCTCTTGCGCCGCACGGCCTCGGTCAACTGGCCGCCCTCGTCGAAGCCGACGTATCCGGGAGGCGCGCCTACGAGTCGGCTGACGTTGTGCCGCTCCATGAACTCGCTCATATCGATCTTGATGAGCGCATCCTCTGAGCCGAACATGAACTCGGCTAGGGCCTTCGCCAACTCGGTCTTGCCGACGCCGGTGGGCCCGAGGAAAATGAACGAGCCGATCGGACGCTTGGGATCCTTGAGTCCTGCCCGGGCGCGACGCACGGCTTTGGACACGATTTCGATCGCTTCCTGCTGGCCGATGACGCGTTTGTGAAGGTCGTCTTCCATGTGGAGCAGCCGCTCCGACTCCTCCTCGGCAATGCGTGTGACCGGGATGCCCGTCCACATTGCCACGACCTGGGCGATGTCCTCCTCGCCGACCTGAGGCTTCTCATTGGCGATCGACGCCTGCCACTCCGCACGGAGGTCGTCGGCCTTCTGGCGGGCCGTCGCTTCGGTCTCACGCAGAGCGGCGGCCTCCTCGTATTCCTGAGCGTTGATGGCACTGTCTTTCTCGCGCGTGATCCGATCGAGGTCCTTCTGAGCCTCACGGAGCGGGGGGGGAGCGGACGCGTAGCGCAGACGAACTCGGCTGGCCGCCTCGTCGATCAGGTCTATCGCCTTGTCTGGAAGATGGCGGTCCGGGATGTATCGGATGGACAGGTCCACGGCGGCTTTGACGGCCTCGTCAGTAATCTTGACCTTGTGGTGCTGCTCGTAGCGCTCCCGAATCCCCATCAGGATCTCGATGGTCTGCTCGAGCGTGGGCTCCTCGACCATGACGGGCTGGAAACGGCGTTCAAGGGCCGCATCCCGCTCGATGTACTTGCGGTATTCGTCCAGCGTGGTAGCGCCAATGCACTGCAACTCGCCCCGGGCGAGCGGCGGCTTGAGGATGTTCGCGGCGTCGATCGCTCCCTCCGCGGCGCCCGCGCCAACGAGCGTGTGCAACTCATCGATGAAGAGCACCGCGTCGTTCGCGGTGCGCAACTCCTCGATGATCTTCTTGAGGCGCTCCTCGAACTCGCCGCGATATTTGGTACCGGCAACGAGCGAACCGATGTCCAGCGTCAGGACGCGCTTGTTCATAAGCGTCTCGGGCACGTCGCCACTAACGATCCGATGGGCCAAGCCCTCCGCAATCGCCGTCTTGCCTACTCCGGGCTCCCCAATCAAGGCCGGGTTGTTCTTCGTCCGCCGGGACAGGATCTGGATGACTCGCTCGATCTCTTTCTCGCGGCCGATGACCGGATCGAGCTTGCCCAAACGGGCGGCCTCGGTGAGGTTGATGCCGAGCTGGTCGACCGTCGGCGTCTTGCTGGCGCGCTTGGTCTCCTGGGCCGGTCCGGCCGAGGACGACTGCGACAGGACCCGGATGACCTCGTGACGAACCTTATCGAGGCTCACACCTAGCGACTCCAGGACGCCCGCGGCAATGCCCTCTCCCTCACGGACGAGCCCCAAGAGCAGGTGTTCCGTGCCGATGTAATTGTGGCCGAGGCGGCGAGCCTCGTCGATGGCCAGTTCAATGACGCGCTTTGCCCGTGGCGTGAGCCCAACCTCGCCGACGACCGGCCGATCCCCCCGGCCGATAATGAACTCGACGGCCGTCCGGACCTTGGGCAGCTCGACGTTCATGTTCTCCAGCACGCGCGCGGCGACCCCCTCGCCCTCACGCACGAGTCCGAGAAGCAGATGCTCCGTGCCGATGTAGTTGTGGTTGAACCGCTGCGCCTCATCCTGAGCGAGAGTCAGGACCTTGCGAGCGCGATCCGTGAACTTGTCGAAACGATCCATCGAGATGAACGCCTTACCTGGTCACCAACTGCCGCCTTGGGGTCATGCTAGCACGCCCCGCCGGCCCTGTAACTCGCCCCACCCGGCGAGGCTCTGGTGGCCCAACTCGTGGGCCTGACCTTCGAGTAGCTACCCACTTGGACCATCCAGGCGGGGCCACTGCGACCCAAGCGGAGTCGCCAGGCTTTGGGTTGCCGAGGAGAGGCACGGCACCGCGGCCAGTGACCGACCCCTGACTAGTGCATTGATCACTCGCGCCGCTGCCGGCGACGGATCATTCCGCCAGCCAGCGCTTTCTGGGACGCAGCAACCTAGACGATGGTGGAACGGGACACAAGTAGACCCGCCGGCGATGCCGACGGGTCTACCCAAATGACTGGTTGAGTTTTGCCTAGGAGATGGGCTCCTCGGCGGAAGATTCGGCGGCGGCTTCGGACTCAGCCGGGGCGGCGGCTTCGGCCGGGACTTCAGCCTCGGACTCAGCCGGGGCGGCGGCTTCGGCCGGGACTTCAGCCTCGGGCTCAGCCGGCACCTCGGGTGCGGGTTCGGCCGGGACTTCAGCCTCGGCCTCAGCCGGCACCTCGGGTGCGGGTCCGGCGGGGACTTCCGCCTCAGCCTCGGGTGCGGGTTCGGGCTTCGGGGCCTTGGGGGCTCGGACAGCCTTTGGCTTTACCGGGGCCGGCGCCTCGACAGGCACGGCTTCTGCTAGAACCTCGGCAGTTGAGGCCGGATCCACCGCGGCCTTCGCCTCGGACTCGGCCACCTGGGCTCGAATCTGAGCGAACGCCGAGGCGAGGGTATTGTCGATGCCGCCTTCGGGTTCCTGGACGGCATCTGTCATCGAGTAACCGCGTTCCGGGCGCGGACGTCGCTCGGGTCGTGGGGACGACGACGTGGCGACTTGAACCGGCGCCTCGGGCATCGGTGGCCGGGCTGGGGGCTCCTCGGCCTGCTTTAGGCTGAGGCCAAGGCGATGCCGTTCGGAGTCGAGGGAAATGATCTTGAGCTTGAGCGTCTGACCCTCGTGGACGACGTCGCCAGGGTGGGCCACTCGCTGATGGGAGAGCTCAGAGATGTGGATCAGGCCCTCCAGGCCGTCGCGAACGCGGACGAAGGCGCCAAAGTTCACGAGCTTGGTGACGGTGCCGTCGATAACATCGCCAACCTTGAAGTCGGCCACCGTGGAATGCCACGGGTCCGGCTGAAGCTTGCGGATCGACAGGCTGATGCGGCCACGCTCATGGTTGATATCAATGACTTCGGCCTCAACCTGCTCGCCGACTTTGTAGCCGGCCTCCGGGTTGTTGACCTTGTTCCACGAAAGCTCACTCTTGTGAACGAGGCCGTCGATCCCGCCGAGGTCAATGAAGACACCAAACGGGGCGATCGAACGGACGGTACCGCTGACCTTCTGGCCGACCTGCAAACTGCTGAAGAGTTCGTCCCGCTTCTCGCGGCGCTCCTCGTACAGCGCAACCTTCTCCGAAAGAATCAGGCGGTTGGCCTTGCGGTTGACCTCGAGAATCTTGAGACGGAGCCGGCGGCCGACGTACGGCTGCAGCTTCTCGGCGATCTCCTGGGCCGCGTCACGCGGCTGGTCATTCTGCGGGCGGCGCGGGAAATCCACGATCTGGCTGATCGGGACGAACCCGCGGATGCCACAGTCGACGATGAGGCCGCCCTTGTTGTGATCGATGACGGGGGCGTCGATGATGACGCCCGTCTCGAACTGCTCCTGCATCGACCGCCACTTGCGTTCGAGGCCGGCGCGACGCAGCGACAGAACGACGTGGCCCTCTTGCGATTCCGGCTGCAGGACATAGACGAGGACCACGTCCCCGACGGCCAGCTGCGGCGCGGACTCGGCGTTGCGACCGTAGAGCTCGCGATTCGAAACGACACCCTCGCTCTTGGCGCCGATATCGACGAGGATCTCGTCGGGATCGATGCGAACGATCGTGCCTTCGACGACATCGCCATGTTTGAAGCTCTTGATGTCGGCGTCCTGCTCGGCGAGGAGTTCCTCCATCGTCGAGGGCTCAGGCCGGCTCACGACCGGGGCCGGGGCCTCCTCGGGCTCCTCAGCAGCCGGCGCGTCAGCAATGTCGTCTTCAGTGACCACGACTGGCTCGAGGGCTTCTGGGGCGGGCGGCGCACCTGTCTCAGTGGTTGCAGCTTCGGTGATTTCGGCGGGCTCGTCGGCGTTGGCCACGTCGACGGCTTGCTCGGACGCCTGGTCAGCGACAGGGGCCGTTGCCTCGGTCTCCGGCGTGGTCCCGCCCGTCTGTTCTTCGGTCAAGATTTGTCTCCTATGGTCAATAGTCGCCCGGAAAAGCAAAACGACTCAAGCCGCGCTCAAGCCGTCAGTCGATCAGCAGTCCGGAGGCTTCGTGCGCTCGGTCCACTCCTTCGATCAGGCGATGGGTCGGCAATGTACCTGTTTGCCCAAGGGCCGCGTGAATCTAGCACACGACCCCAAGCGTCAACAATGATTTGCGGGTCGCGGGGCGCAATCGATCAAGCTGGCGGCAAGGGCTCCGTACAATTGCGTCGTGCCTGAGCTTCCAGATCTGTCCATCCTAGCCGACGCGCTCCATACCGGACTTGCCGGTCGGCGCGTGCTAGAGATCGAGGCCCCCGGCCCTCTCACCGTTCGCGGCACGCCCACCGAGATGAGCGCGCTCGCCGGTCAGCGGCTGGAACGCTTCTGCCGGCGAGGCAAGTTCCTGTGGCTGGAGTTCGAGCGCGATCGCCTAGTAATTAATGCAATGCTCACCGGACGTCTCCAGCTGGCGGCCGGCGCGGCGGTGAAGAAGCCCCAGAAGACGATGTTCGTCCTCAGGTTCGGCGCCAGGGAGCAGGTGCCATCCGACGCTGCGTCATGGACCTCCGGCGCGATGTGGATTCCGGACCTCAAGGCCGAACCAGAGCTGCGCTATCGCGATCCGACCCAGATGGGGAAGATCTACGTGCTACCCAGTGGAGTCGACCGGCGGGTGCCTGGCTCAGCCGAAACCGATCTGGGCCCCGACGCTGACGACCCGACGCTCACTCTCGAGGTCTGGCGAGCTCGGATCCGGCGACACCCGGGCGAACTCAAGAACCTATTGCGCAATCAGGAGTTCGTCGCAGGGATCGGAAACGCCTACTCAGACGAGATACTGCATGCCGCCCGACTCCAGCCATTCCGCAAGCGAGGAACGCTGGCGCTCGAAGAAGTGGACGAGCTATACGTCGCCACGCGGGCGACCCTGCTCAACGCGATCGCTGTCCTCCGTGAGCGCGTCCCGCCCACCTTCGAAAGGGAGGTGCGCGACTTCCTCGTCGTCCACAACCACGGCGGCGAACCCTGCCCGAGATGCGGCCGTCGCATCACCCAGACCGAGGCAGGAGGCTTTACGACAAGCTACTGCCGCCATTGCCAGCGCTAGGGCCGGTGAGTTCAGTGATGGCTGGCCGCGGCGGAGACCGTCACCGCGGTCCGACCAGACGTAGATGCCAGCGGGATCGCGGCGCGGCATCAAATTAGCTCGCTCAGACAGGTTAGCTCGCTCAGACAGGCTGAAGCCCACCACGACTCACGGCCGCCGTTAACGCAAAAACCCTGGCGACGACCTATTTTCCCGAAAGGCTGCCCTCTCAGTATCTTCGGCGCTGGAGAGCTTAACTTCCGTGTTCGGGATGG
>JAYUDR010000091.1:0-13806 GCA_043739665.1 Chloroflexota bacterium | reverse complement strand
AGATGTCCGAGAGTGGAACATCGTACAGCCAGCGTGCTTCGATGATCTCCAGGCCCTTATTGGCGAGCGTGGCGGAGTCGATCGTGATCTTCGCGCCCATAGTCCAGGTCGGATGGCGAAGGGCCCGCTCGGGCGTCACCGTGGCCAACTCGGCGGCGGTGGAATCGAGGAATGGCCCACCCGACGCCGTCAGAAGGAGCCGCTTGATGGACGCGTGGTCCTCGCCCACCAGACACTGCCAGATGGCCGAATGTTCCGAGTCGACCGGGCGGAGCCAGCCAAGCGGGCTTGCCAGCGGATGATGAGCGTCGCCGGTGGCGCTGGCCGCTCCCGCCGCTAGCCTGCGGGCGAGTGGCATGACCAGGTGGCCGCCCACCACCAGCGTCTCCTTGTTGGCCGTGGCCACGATCTTGCCCGCCTCCAAGGCCGCCAGAACGGACCTCAGGGCGACCAGCCCGCCCGTGGCAACGATCACAAGATCAACGTCCGGTCGCGTGGCAATCGCCTCGAGCGCGTCTGGGCCGCCGATGAAGTCCGTTCCGGCGGGGAGTTCCAGCCGAGCGGCGGCCCGGGCATCAGACAGCGAGACCACCTCCGGCCGAAGCTGCCGGGCCTGCTCTTCGAGTACCTGAGCCTGTGAGCCCGTGGCCAGGGCCACGACGCGGAACCTGTCGGGGTGGCGAAGCAGCACATCGACGGCCTGGCGCCCGATGGAGCCGCCCGAACCAAGCAGGGCTACGCGGGTGGGGCCGCCGCTTGTGCCGCCGCCCTTGCCGCTACTTCCAAGTCCCGCAGAACGAGCCACGTCAGCGAACCAAAGCCGTCACGAAGAGAGCGGCGACCGGCGCGGCGAAGATGAATGAGTCCACGCGGTCCAGTATGCCGCCATGGCCTGGGATCAGCCCGCCCGAGTCCTTGGCGCCCGCAGCGCGCTTCAACATCGACTCGGCCAGGTCCCCGGCCTGAGCCGCGAGGCCGATCAACGGGCCCAGGACAAGCCCCAGAACCGCAGGTTGGCCCAGAGCCCAGAGCCCGCCCACGGCCACGGCCGTCGAGGCGGCTATGCCCCCGAAGAGGCCCCAGTAGCTCTTCGACGGCGAGATGTGGGCGAGGAACTTGCGTTTGCCAAGGGCGATGCCGACGCCATACGCGCCAGTATCGAATGACCATACAAGCAGGATGATCAGCAGGATCCAGCCGCGTCCGGCGCCAACCTGGGCAGCGGGAGCGCTGGACGCCAGCGGCGGCGCGATCTCACCCAACCTGACGAGCGACCCGAACATGCCTACGTAAACGGCCGTGAAGGCCGTCCCGATCCACGCCCCAAAACCAACTCGCGTGTCCTTCTCGGCGAAGGCGGCCACGCCCGTCACGATCAGCGTGGCCGCAACGAGCAGATCCGCGTAAGGGCGCAGAGGTTCCGGCGAGGCCACGTCCGCGGCAACCGCCAGCGCTCCGACGACGGCCAGCGCGGAAATCGCCGGATAACCGGCGCCGCGGACCAGCCGCGCGGCCTCGCGAGCGGCAACGGCCACGAACACGGCGATCAGCGCCCCGAACCAGGGTTCGCCGATTGCCAGGACCACCAGAAGCGGCGGAACGAAGATTGCGGCGCTGAGCGCCCTCTGACGCATCTGGCGCTAGCGCCCGAACCGGCGCTGGCGCCCGGCGAACTCGATGATGGCCTCGTCCAGGGCGGCCGGGCCAAAATCAGGCCAGAGGATCGGGCAGAAGTAGATCTCGGCGTATGCAGCCTGCCAGATCAGGAAGTTCGAGAGGCGCTGATCACCCCCCGTCCGTATAACCATGTCAGGGTCCGGCAGGCCAGTTGTGTACAGAGATTCGGTCAGGACGTCCTCGTCAATGTCATCTGGGCGCAGGCCGCGTGCCGCGAGCTTGCGGGCCGCATCCACGAGTTCGGTCCTGCCTGAGTAGTTGAAGGCGATATTGAGCTGCAGGCGCCGCCCGCCGGCCGTGGCATCGAGAGCCTGCTGGATCGACGTTCGGGTCTCCGGCGGAAGTTCTTCGATCCGGCCAAGGAGTCGAACTCGGGCGCCCTGGGCCTTCAACTCCTCGGTCTCATTGCGGATGACCTCTGCGAGGAGGAAAAAGAGGTACCCAACTTCCTCGTCCGAACGAGCCCAGTTCTCGCGGCTGAATGCATAGAGCGAGAGGACTTCCACGCCCCGCCGAACGGAGTGGCGGATGACCTCGCGGATCGCCTCAACGCCCGCCGCATGGCCGTCCATTTCAGCCAGCCCGCGCGCCCTCGCCCAGCGCCGATTGCCGTCCATGATGATGGCAATGTGGCGGGGCAACTCAGACTGAGGAACGCTGAAGGGCTCCGTCGGCGCGGCATCGGGCGACACGGAGATACCCCGACGGGCCGCCTGACCTGTCTCCCGGTGGACGAGCGCCGGGGAGTCCGTCGGACGAGTAATCCGACCCGTCACTAGACCTCCATGATCTCCAGCTCCTTGGCCGCACCGACGCGATCCACATCGAGGATGTGGTTGTCGGTGATGCGTTGGAGCTGCTCAAGCTCACGGCGAGACTCGTCGGCGCCGACAGTGCCGGCGTGCTCTTCCTTCTTGAGCTGGTCAGCGTTCTCGCGGCGAACACCTCGGATCTCGATCCGCGCTTCTTCCATCCGCCGGTGGATCTGCTTGACCAGGTCCTTGCGGCGCTCTTCGGTCAAGGGCGGGATGTTAAGGCGAACAGACGATCCGTCCACGTTTGGAATGAGACCTATGTCGCTCTTCAGAATCGCCTTCTCTATGGCACCCAGGATGCCCCGGTCCCAGGGCTGGATGACGATCTGGTGAGCCTCCGGCACGCTGATGCCGGCCAGCTGGTTGAGCGCGGTCGGCGTGCCGTAGTACTCGACCACGATCCGTTCCACGAGCGATGTCGAGGCGCGACCGGTGCGAATGCCCTGCAGTTCGCGCTCAAGGGCTTCGACTGCCCGGACCATCTTGTGCTCGGTGGCAGACAACGTCTCGCGGCTCATGTGGGGCTGCCTCCGGTAATCAGGGTGCCGACGGATTCGCCAGCGGCTACCCGGCTGATGTTCTCGGGCTTGTTGAGGTCGAAGACGATGATCGGAGTGTCATTCTCCATGCACAGCGACACGGCCGTTGCGTCGAGGACGCGTAGTCGCTTCACCAGAACCTCGGAGTAAGTGAGCCTCTCGTAGCGTTTCGCGTCGGGGTTCGTGAGCGGATCGGAGTCGTAAACCCCGTCCACCTTCGTGGCCTTGAGGATCACCTCGGCCCCGATCTCCACCGCCCGCAGGGCAGCGGCCGTATCTGTGGTGAAGTACGGGTTGCCAGTGCCGGCGGCCAGAATGATCACCCGGCCCTTCTCGAGGTGACGCACGGCGCGTCGCCTGATGTACGGCTCGGCGATCTGATTCATACCGATGGCACTCATCACCCGCGTTGGCACGCCGGCCCGCTCTATGGCGTCCTGGAGCGCGAGGGCGTTCATTACCGTCGCCAACATGCCGATGAAGTCGGCGGTGGAGCGGTCCATCCCCTTAGCCGATGCCGCGAGCCCTCGGAAGATGTTGCCGCCCCCGACGACGATACCGATCTCCACACCGAGCGAACGGACCTGCGCGATCTGGGCGGCGATGAGGGCACAGAAGTCCGGATCGACGCCGTACTGCCGGCCCCCCAGAAGTGCCTCTCCGGACAGCTTGAGCAGAATCCGCCGATAGCGCGGTTGCTTCAAAGTGCCGGCAGCCGGACCGGTGTCAGCCGGACCGGCCACCTCACCTGTGGTCGCGGAGGCCTCAGTCATCTACTCCCCCAGCTCGTACCTGACAAAGCGTCGAACACGCATATTCTCGCCGGTCTTGGCGATTGATTCAGTGATCAAAGCGCCGACGGTGCGGTCCTGATCCCGGAAGGTCTGCTCAACTAGAACAACCTCGGAGAACCACTTCTTCAGCTGACCCTCGGTGATCTGGGCGCGGACGGACTCGGGCTTACCAAGGGCAGTCGCGTCGGCTAGAAGCTCGGCCCGCTTGGCTTCAAGGACTTCGGCCGGGATCGACTCAATCGTCGTGTACTGAGGGCGCAGGCCGGCGACCTGGATTGCCAGGTCTCTCACGAGGCGCTGGAACTCATCGGTACGAGCCACGAAGTCAGTCTCGCAGTTAACCTCGATGAGGACGCCGATCTTGCCACCGGGGTGGATGTAGCTTGAGACTTGGCCCTGGTTGGCCTCGCGCCCGGCACGCTTGGCGGCAGCTGCTTGGCCTCGCTCGCGCAAAACCACGGAGGCCTTCTCGATGTCGCCGTCGCTCTCCTCGAGCGCACGCTTGCACTCCATGACGCCTGCACCGGTCAGTTCGCGGAGGCGCTTGACGGTCTCCGCAGTAATTGTCGCCATAGTCTTCTCGTATCTCCTGTTGTCGGCAGCCAAGCCCGCCCGGGGTCTATCCGAGCAGCCCTGGCTGCATTCCGGTGGTGTGGCTTAGTGGGGCCGATGACTCTCGCCACCGCGCGGAGCCGTTTCCGGCTCGCCGTCGCGCGGGTGGGACGGCACGTGCAGGACGGGCAGAAGGACCTCCTCCTCCACGTCGGGCTCGAATGTCAGGGCGCCGCCGCCCGCCAGGGCAGCAACAAGTTCTCGGGAAACGGTCTCCTCGACCTCGGCCTCGATAACCGGCTCGGGGGCCTCCTCGACGCCGGTGCGGACACCGCGCTCACGTTGGCCCTCAATGCAGGCATCAGCGACGAGCGAGCAGAGCAGCCGGATGGCCCGGATCGCGTCGTCGTTGGCCGGGATGATGTAGTCCAGCTCATCCGGGTTAACGTTGGTGTCGCCGGTGCCGATGATCGGGAGTTCCAGCTTGAGTGCCTCGGCAACGGCGATGCGCTCGCGGTGCGGGTCAACGATGAAGACCATGGCGGGCAGGCGCTTCATCTTGCGGATGCCGCCGAACGAAGCCTGAAGGTGCTCCATCTGCTCGACCAGCTTGGCGGTCTCCTTCTTGGTCAGGCGCTCAAAATCGCCGCTTGCCTGACGGGCTTCGAGCTGGTCAAGGAGGGCGACACGCTTCTTGATCGTCGTGAAGTTGGTCAGCATGCCGCCGAGCCAGCGGCGGTTGACGTAAGGCTGACCGGCACGGGTCGCCTCCTGGACGATCGGCTCCTGGGCCTGCTTCTTGGTCCCGACGAACAGGACGCTGTCACCGCGGGCGACGGTTTCACGAGCAGCCGCGAGGGCCAGGTCCAGCCGCTTAACGGTCTGGGCAAGGTCGATGATGTGGATCCCGTTGCGCTCCGCGAAGATGAACGGGCGCATCTTGGGATTCCAGCGACGAGTCTGGTGGCCGAAATGGACCCCGGCCTCGAGAAGCTGTCGCATAGAAATAGACGGCATGAACTTAGCCTCCTGCGGTTACTTCCTCCGCAGCGCTCCTGTCGAGAACCGGGTCCGCTGATCGCGACCCCGGCACCGCTCTCGACATGGCGGCCCTGCGTGTGATCTCCGCGACGCCGGCCAGTTGACCTAGCACCCCGGGAGTCGTCGAGACTCGACGACGGCCGGCGCATCTGCGACGACCTGGCGGGAGTTTAGCACAGCGGCATGGGGCGGCCGGGTGCGGCGGTGCGTCGCGCGGAGTGCGGCGGTGCGTCGCGCGGGCGGGCCATCCGCCATCGAGTGACTGGTATCGGCCCGAATCGGCCGCCGAGGTCTCGGATAGTCAGCGCGTGACTGGTATCCAACTTGGGGTGCATCTCAGGCTCAGACACCGACACCAACCTACCTGTCGCGCCCTCGATCACGCTCACGGGACATCTCGAGGTGCTGGCCGAGGCTGCGATTGGCGCCGGCCGGACGCTCCGGCGCTTGATACTAGTCACGAGGTGGCTACCTATGAGGAATCCATGGCGCGGCCGTATCCGGTTCCAACGGGTTGCTCTCTGGATCAAATCCGCCGGAACCCGTCGCGGCCGATCGAAGGCTCACCGACAATCAACAGCTCACGCAACCGATGACAGCGGCGCAGCAGCTGAAGCCACCAGGGTCGAGGTGAGAGCCCACGCCATGGCGGCTGTGAAAGCGGTGGTTCTGCGACTGCGACTGCGCGGCCGCTTGTGTCTGCGAACGAACGCCGCGATCCTACCCTGGTCGGAATCGTCCGGACATGATGACATCGGCTCCTCAACGCGCCCATTGCACGCTCCAGCGGGCAGAATCACGGCACCCAACCCGAACGGTGTCTCGTCATTCGCCCCAGGCGAACACCGAATTGCGCGGCCCGGCATCGCCCCACAGCGACACGAGGCTGCGCCTCGCCCTACCCGGCCAGCGCGTCGCGGTACAGGCGAACACGCGGCGCACCGCCCTCACCCGGCTCCACGACCGCGAGGTCAATTGAGATCGGCAGCCTCGGCAGCTCCTGTCCATCGGGCAGTCGGCCGCGCTCAAGAAGACGAGCGACGCCGGCCCGAAGATGGCTGCGCTTGCGGTAATCAAACGTTTCCTCAGGCAGCCCGAACTCGCGCGAGCGCCGCCACCGGACTTCGACTACGACGAGCCTCGCGGGCGGCCCGGGGTCCACGGCCACAATGTCTAACTCGCTGCGGCCGGCGTGGATGTTGCGGCCCAGGATCAGCCATTTGCGTGCCACCAGCCGCTCAGCGACGAGACATTCGGCCGCGTCGCCCGCCTTCTGTCGATCCGTCCGCTCCATGCCACCTCGGCAGACGCTAATCGATGAGTCCCGTCTCCTCAGGGTCGACGGCATCGATGGTTGCGTCCGATACGGCATCGTCCCACAGCCCCATTTGCTCCCGATTTCGACAGGGCGCGAAAGAGAGTCGATGGATCGGGCTGAGGCCTCGCTCGGCCAGCCCGGCGAGATGCTCGGGCGCGGCATAGCCCTTGTTGCCGGCGAGGTTGTAGCCGGGGTACAGCGCGTCGTAATCCTCCATCAAAGCGTCGCGTGCAACCTTGGCGATGACCGAGGCTGCAGCCACCGAGGCGCATAGTCGATCGGCGGACACCAGGACGCGCTGGTGCAGGAACACCTCGGGTAGGGCGACGGCGTCGAGCAAGAGAGCATCCGGCCGGATCGGCAGTCGAGCCGCCGCCAGGGTGCTGGCAAGTAGGGTCGCCTGCAGAATGTTGATTCGATCGATGAGCTGTGGGCTGACAAAGGCGATCGACCAGGCCACGGCATGCTCTCGGATCTCGGCATCGAGGCGGCGGCGATCTTCAGGTTTGAGCAACTTGGAGTCGCGCAGTCCGCGTGGCGTCCAGTCGGGCGGGAGGATCACGGCGGCCGCCGCGACGGGCCCCGCCAGACAACCCCGGCCGACCTCGTCGATGCCGGCCACGTGGCGGTAGCCGCGAAGCCAGAGAGCCCGCTCCTCGGCGAAGTCGGGGTCCAGGCGAGCCTTGTGCCAGGCCTCGATGTTCAATCGGCCGCTGCTCGATCCCGGCGCAAAAACAGAAGAACCCCGCCGCGCCCCGGAAGGCGTGAGAACGGGGTTCCCTACGATCGCGGAGCGACGCGCACCTGGCATGTCGCTCGCGCTCGACGCTTCGTTACTTGGCGCGGCGCTCGCGGAGCGTCGCGGCCTTGCCGACTCGCTTGCGCAGGAAGTAAAGCTGGGCGCGGCGGGCGACGCCGTGGCGCATAACTTCGATCTTCTCGATGCGCGGGCTGTTGACCTTGAAGGTGCGCTCGACGCCGACGCCACTCGCGAGACGGCGGACGGTGATAGACCTCTGGATGCCGCCGGAGCGAAGGCGCATGACGGTGCCTTCAAAGACCTGGACGCGCTCTCGGGTACCTTCAACAACCCGGGCTGAAACCTTGACCGTATCGCCCGCGGCGAGGTCAGGAATATCGGTCCGGATCTGTTCCCGGCTGATCTCATCGAGCAAGTTCACGATCGATCCCTACTCTTCTTGCGGCGGCGCGACGGCGCTGCGATGACTATGTGGCCCGCAGCGCCGCGGTAAGGCGCATCGGAAGAGGCCGCCATGGCGGCCGAGGGCGAACGATACCACAACGGCGCGGTCCCGCTAAACCGGGTCGTGACCGAGCCGGGCGCGGTCCGCTTCCGAAGCGGCCAGTTCCTCGGAGCGAACCTCGGCCAGGAGGCGCGACTCCTCCCGGGTCTGGGTCCGGCCGTCGAGGAGGTCTGGGCGGCGGCGGAGGGTGCGGCGGAGGGCTTCCTTGAGGCGCCACTTGCGGACTACCTCGTGGTGGCCGCTTGTGAGAACGGCTGGTACGGACAGATCTGCGAAGACGGGCGGGCGGGTGTACTGGGGGTATTCGAGGAGGCCGGCCGTGAACGACTCTTCGGCTATCGAGTCGGCGTCGATTGCGCCTGGCAACAGCCGCAGAAGTGAGTCGATCACAACGAGCGCGGGGATCTCGCCGCCGGACAGGACGTAGTCGCCGATGGAGAGCTCCAGGTCGATCATCGACCGGATCCGTTCGTCTACGCCTTCGTAGCGCGGGCATAGGATGATCAGGTGCGAGCGCAGCGCCAGATCGTGGGCGCGGGCCTGGCCGAAGACTTCACCGCCCGGGTCGGGCAGGATGACGGTGGAGTCGGGCCGGCGCAGGACGTCCAGGGCGGCGGCCACGACCTCGGGCCGCAGGACCATGCCCGCTCCCCCGCCGTAGGTGTAGTCGTCGACGGTCTTGTGCCGGCCCAAGCCCCACTGGCGCAGGTCGTGGACGCGGATGGTGGCCAGGCCGCGTGTTTGGACCCGGCCGGGGATGCTCTCGGCAATCGGGCCGGACAACATGCCGGGGAACAATGTAAGGACATCGATTTCGATGGGCCTCGAGTCGGCTGGGCCGACTTTCGAGTCGGCTCGGCCGACTTCGGCGACTTCGGCGACTTCGGCGGCTTCGGCGGCTTCGGCCAGGTCAGGCATTTGCCTCGGCCGGGGTCTCGGAGACTTCGACGGCTCTGGCTCCGGCCGTGTCAGCCTCGTCATCGTCCCCGCGCAACCCCAGAGCCTCGCCATCGACGACGATCTCGCCCTTAGCCGGGTCAAACACGCGCACCACGGCCTTGACCAGCGCCACGTCAATCTCACCGGCCGGGCCACGGACCACGACGACATCGGCACCGCCGGCACGGTAGACGTCGACGACCTTGCCGAGGACTGAGTCGTCGACGTCCTTCACGGTCGCGCCGATGATTTCGTGCCAGTAGAACTCGCCCCGCGGCAATTTCTCGCCGGCGGCGACCACCGCTTCCAGATAGACGTCACGATACGATTCGGCGGCGTTCCGGTCGGGAACCTCCGCGAAGCGTAGACGCCAACCTAGGGCGTCCGGCGTTGACTCGACGATGGTCAACTTGGTCTCGCGGCCTTCAACGAAGAGAACGCGGCCGACCTCAAATCGCTCCTCGGCGCGGTCCGACAACGACTCCACGCGGAGAGTGCCGCGCAGGCCGTGAAATCCCCGAACCTGGCCGACCGCGAGCCGCTCTCCGGCTGTCATGGCCGAGGACTCAGGAGATTTCAAGCGAAACGGGTTCGCCGTCGCGCGCCGAGACCACCTTCAGCAGGGTCCGCAGCGCCTTGGCGACGCTGCCATTCCGGCCGATCACCTTGCCCATGTCCTCTTCTGCGACATGAAGCTCAATTACCTTGCCGTCGGGCCCATTGGTGACCTCGACGACAACCGCGTCTGGGTCGTCCACGAGATTGCGGGCGACATACGCGACCAGATCCTGGGCTGCCATTAGCCCTCCTTCGAGTCTCTATTGGGCTCCACCGATAACGAGCCACGCGAGCGTGGCTTTGGCGACGCGAGCGTCGCTTTGGCCACGTAGCGCTGGTCTATTTCGCGGCAGGAGCGGGAGTGACCTTTCGCGCGACCTTGGGCAGAATTCCAGCGTTCTGGAGAAGCCGCGCCACGGTGTCGGACGGAAGAGCGCCCTGGGCGATCCACTTCTTGACCTTCTCGGCGTCCACCGCGAAGTCAACCGGCTCGGTGCGCGGGTTGTAGTGGCCCAGAGTCTCGATGGCGCGACTATCGCGGGCGCCCCGGCGGTCCATGACCACGACCCGGTACGTCGGCTGCTTAGTGGCACCGACGCGGCTAAGACGAATGCGAACTGACATGTGCGAGCTAGATCCTCCGGATGTTACGGCGGCGTGTCGTCGGGCGAGCTATTTGGCCATGACGACGAGCCGCAGGATAACCGTATTCCCATCAACCACCGTGTAACCGACGCCACCGAGATGGTCGAAATAGGGCTTGTAGTCCACCGTCCAGCGCGATGACTGGGACGGCAGGAGGGCCTGACCTATCTGGTCCTCCAAGGCTGGGATGTTGACATAGACGGAGCTCATATTATTGGCTCCCGCCGCCGACATCACCGCAACGTAGTCTGAACCCGACGCCAACGAAGATTCGGGCGTCGTGTCAATGACGGCCTTGACGAACGCGTTGGTGTAGCCGGCCACGACCAGGTTGTTCTTGGCCGCCACTGCCACTTCGACCGGCCGCCCGTCGGGACCGTTAGGGACACCGATGACCGTGATGTCGATTCCCTTGTACGTCTCGACACGGCTGGTTAGATTGAGGGAACCTCCGGCAAGCGCAGCGAGGCCGGTGATGGTCGCGGCCTTAGCCTTGGCCGTCGCCGCGTCCGTGGCTTCGACCACGAGGCCGCCGCCGTAGCTTGAGCCATCCTTCGTCACGACGGCGACGCCGTCACCGAGCCAGTCGACTCCGCCAAACGTGGCCAGGGTGTCCTTGACGCTCTTGACCGAGTCGCCCATGGCTCCGGACTGGCCGGTCGCGAGCGCTTCGAGCTGCTTGCTGACTTGCGCGCCGATCGAATGCATCTCAAACACTCCGACCGTCGTGCCCGGGAGCGCTGAGGCTAGCCGGCTGGTGTGATTGTCCACGCCGGAGCCTGTCGCGCGCGGCATCGCAACGTCCACAACCAGGCGATCCGACTCGGCCCGGACTGAGCCGGCGATCCAGGTCGGCAGGTCTTTGGTGGCGACGCCGACGACGGACAGACCCGGCGCCTGCGACCCGAGCATCGATCCGAGGTATGAGCCGGCATCGACGTAGAAACGGGCCATGCTGTCGCCGGAGAGCGACTTCATGGCCGCCTGGTATTTGGGATTGTCGGCCAGAGATCCCTTTGTGGCCGTGTCGAGGGCGGCCTTGACGCCATCCACCGTCCCGAGCAGCAATGCCTGAGGCGTGAATGCGTAGGCGCCCTGATCGAGGCCGGAGCCGGTGGCGTAGAGCTTCGTCCCGGCGTAGTCCTGGGAAGTGGCTTTGATGGAACTGCGGTTGAGCTCGGAAGTAACCCAGGTCTCGGCCGCGGCGCGATCCTTCAGGGCGACGATGGCCACAACGCCGGGCGGAATCTGGGAAGCAACCGCCGTGATGTCAGCTACCGCGATCGACACCTCGCCCTCCATCCACGGCTTGAAGGCCGAGGAGTAGCGCAAGTCGGGCGAGACTGCACTCGTTAGCTTGTTCAGCATCTCGTCCAGGGCATTGTCGAACTGGGCACGATCCTTGAATCCCGGAAAGTGGCTCATGAAATCGGCCAACCTGGCGTGCTGGTCGCCCGGCAGGTCCATCCGTACCTCCAGGAACGCCACTGAATTCTTGGGCGCGTTGCTAGCCGTCAGTGACTTAGAGCCGGCGGCGCCGGATAGTGCGAAGACGCCTGCGGCGGTGGCAACGACCACTGCGACAACGATGGCACCGGCGATGCCCCAGCGCAGCCGCTTTGAACGCGGCGACACGGCAACGGGATGAACATCCGCTGCCCACGTCTCACCGATCGGCGAGAGCGTGGCCTCCGGAACGGGAGTTGCGTCGGTCCCGTGGCTGGGATCCTGTTGAAGGTTCTGCTGATCCATCGTTGGTTCCTCCCTCTAGCCGAACAGGCCCGGCATACGCCGTCCAAGTCGGCCTCCTGACATCTGCTTCATCATCTTCTGAAGTCCGCCGAATTGCTTTATCAGCGCATTGACGTCCTGCAATCGGGTACCCGACCCGCTGGCGATTCGACGCCGTCTGGCTGCGTTGAGGATATTCGGATCACGGCGTTCGATCGGAGTCATCGATCGAATGATCGCCTCAACTCGCTTGAGGTCGCCTCGATCCACCGAGTCCTGAGCCTGCTTGGCGTAACCACCCATGCCCGGAATCATCTCCAGAATCTGGCCCATCGGGCCCATCTTGCTGACCTGCTCCATCTGGTCGAGCATGTCCTCCAGGGTGAAGCTGTTCTTGCGCAGCTTCTCGGCCATCTTAGCCGCGGATTTCTCGTCGTAGTTGTCCTGCGCCCGTTCGATCAGCGTCAGGACGTCGCCCATGCCCAAGATCCGGCCCGCCAGCCGGTCGGGGTGGAAAGGCTCGAGCGCGTCGGTCTTCTCGCCAGTCCCGAGGAACTTGACCGGCAAACCCGTCACGGCACTGATCGAGAGCGCGGCACCGCCGCGGGCGTCGCCGTCGATCTTAGTAAGGATGAGACCTGTGACAGGCACGGCCGAATGGAAGGCAGTGGCCACGTTCACTGCCTCCTGGCCGGTCATGGCGTCGATCACGAGGAGGGTCTCAGAGGCCTTGTACGCCGCCGAGAGATCCGCGATTTCCTTCATGAGCGGTTCGTCGGCGGTGAGACGACCGGCCGTGTCCAGGATCACCGTGTCGCGGACTTGCTTGCGAGCGGCCTCCATGCCGCCCTTGGCGATGCCGAGGACACTGGTTCCATTGGGGGCGCGATAGACCGGCACGTCGAGCGACTTGCCCAGAGTCTCCAACTGGTCCGCCGCCGCAGGCCGATACGGGTCGGCGGCCACCATGATCGGTCGGCGGCCCATCTTCACCAGATGGCGAGCTAGCTTGGCCGCGCTGGTGGTCTTGCCCGAGCCCTGCAGCCCGACGAGGATAATGATGGCCGGGTTGCCGGTGAGCTTGAAGCTGCGATCTCCGGCTGACAGAAGGGCCACAAGCTCCTCGTTGACGATTTTGACGACCTGCTGGCCGGCTGTAAGGCTGTCCAAAATGTCGGCACCGGTGGCGCGCTCGCGGACACGGCCGACGAAATCCTTGACAACCTTGAAGTTGACGTCAGCCTCGAGGAGGGCCAGCCGGACCTCACGCATAGCGGCATCGACATCGGCGGCGCTAACACGGCCGTGGCCCGTGAGAGTGCCGAGTGTCTTGCGCAGCCGCTCGCTCAGAGCGTCGAACATTGGTGGTTTGGACTCCTGATACGTCCCGCCGCCCCGAAGATTGGTTCGGCGTTGGGCCGCGGGTTCTGGCGGCACCGAAAGCTCGGCGAGTGTACCGCATCAAGGCGACCAAGCACAGCCAGAGCCCGGTCGTGCCGAGCGAACGTCATGTCGACTTAAGCGAACAGCGCGCTCACGAAGGCCTCCGGATCGAAGGGCAGCAGGTCGCCGAGCTTCTCACCCACCCCGACAAATCGAACGGGTACACCCAGGGCATCCTCGATCGCGAAGACAATCCCGCCCTTGGCCGTAGAGTCGAGCTTGGTGAGGATGATGCCCGTCAGACCGACGACCTCGTGAAAGACCTTCGCCTGCGACAGCCCGTTCTGGCCGGTGGTGGCGTCCAGCACGAACAGAACCTCCGGTGCCGACCCGGGCAGTCGCCGGTCAATGACCCGGCGCATCTTGGCCAGCTCGTCCATCAGATTCGACTTCGTGTGCAGGCGACCGGCTGTATCGGCGATGACCACGTCGACTTTGCGGGCCATGGCAGCGTCCAGGGCGTCGTAGATGACGGCCGCGGGATCGGCG
>JAYUDR010000090.1:0-13815 GCA_043739665.1 Chloroflexota bacterium | reverse complement strand
CGGCGTCCTGGTCCTCGAGTACGCCAACAAGCGCAACCTCAAATCCATTGCGCGGCGGCTGCTACGCCGGCAGAGGTGGTCGCCGTTCGCGCCGGGGTCCGTGGCCTACAAGCCCCACCACCACGACCATGCACCGGTCAGCGTTCGTCGGGCGCTCCGAATGGCCGGCTTCTCAATCGAGCGCATGCGGGCGGCATCGCTCTTTCGTGTGGCCGGCCTGAGTCGGCGCGTGCCGCCCAGCTTCCTCGCTCAAGTCGAGGCTCGGCTTCAGGAGCCGCTGGGCTCAATCACTCCCGGGCCGTCGGTCTTCCTGCTGGCGCGCAAGACAACCAAGTAGCACGAGCCCACGGTCGGTCTCGACCGGCAGTCGCCCAAAAGATATCGCGTCGGCTCGTCGAGCCCGGAGCCGTCCGGCTCTGATAGTGCACATGTCCGGAGTCACCGGACGGCATCCGCCTCCATCGCGCGATCAGAACCGGCGCGTCGCCCCAATCAACCGATGTGGTTCCGGCCAGACTCCATGGAGGGGCGCCGTCAACCCATGCAGGAAAGTGGGACGTGCCCTCGAAGCCGAGCCCCGTCCCGCCGGCCCAATATCTGTCCGGTCCAGCCGGACAAGCGCGCGATCAGGCGGCCGAAACGGAAGCTACCGCCTGACGCGACCTAGCATTCCTCTTTGCCCGGCGCCCGCTGGACCGACCGATAGAGGTGGTAGTTGGCGGCGCACGCGGCCTGGTTACCCTCGTGAACTGCGGCGCTGACCTGGTGATCGTGGACGCTGGTGGCGTCGCCGGCCGCGTACACCCCCGGCATGTCAGTGTGCTGTTCGGTATCCACGACGATCTGCCCCAGAGGGTTGAGGTTCACGCCCAGCTGCCGGGCAATCTCATTGCGTGCCGTCGGGATGTGGGCGGTGAAGACCATCTCCACCGGGATCCTGGTCTTGTTGGGATCGCCCAGAACAAGGGCCTGGATCTGGCCATCTTCGTTCGGGTAGCCGTCCAAGGGCCAGGGGTGGGCGACGATTCCGTTCGTACTCAGATCGGCCAGCCGCGATTCCGGGACGCTGAAGCCCCCCGTTCGACCCGCGGCGATGGTGATCCGATTGGTGAACTCGAGCATGGCCAGGGCCATCTCAACCGCATCCTCGTTGTGACCCACTACGCCGACGGAGCAGCCGATCGTTTCGTAGCCATCGCAGGCAATGCACCAGAACAGGCTGCGGCCGACGCACTCGTCTCGACCCGGGAACTTGGGGAACGGGTCCCGGACGCCAGTTGCCAGGATGACCGTCCTCGCCATCACCTCTTCCGAAGTGCCGGCCTTGACCTCGCCCAATGACCGGCCCAGTTCTTGGTCGCGCATCACGTTGGCGTCGGTTCCGGCGATGTCGATCCCGGCACCACCCGCGTCCCCCTGTACGACCAACCGGAAAAAGTCGCCGTCGCGGGTCGCCGTGGTCACCCGGCCGAGCAGGAAACCGGCCCCGTATCGGGCCGCCTGACGCCGGCCCTGGAGCCTTATCTCGGCGGCCGGTATCCCGTCCGGGAAGCCAAGGTAGTTGCGGTTAATCTGGCTCCACAGCGAGCGACCGTCGCGATCGTCGATGACGAGGGTCGAGCGGCGCATGCGCGCCAGGTTGACGGCAGCAGACAGTCCCGCGGGACCGCCGCCGATGATGGCGCAGTCAACCACTCGAACCGCCGCACCGTCGGGCAGGCCGGATGGGCTCGCTTGTGGTGCGGGCTGACTATGGTTGTTCAGTCCGCCTGACTGGCCTGATTCGCTCATAGGACAATCATGCCCCAGGTAGCGGCTTCCGCGGCGAGCAAATCGGGACCCGAGGATTGCAAGGGGGAGCTTTTCGATGTGGCGGCTAGGTGGCGGCTAAACTGAGTGCAGAAGGAGGCCGGACCACCGACACTCACGTTTCCCCGCGCTCACCGGCGACCAATAGCACTGAACGGCCGGCAGGCGCCCAGACGCCCGCTGGCGCTTTGACGTCAGCAGACGGTGCCACGTCCGGCACGGCCGCCCGAACACGTGAGGGACGCCTGCTCCTGCTCCGGCCGCTGTTGCGCGAGCGAATCCTGGTGCTGGACGGCGCCACCGGAACGCTCGTCCAGCGCTACGGCCTCACCGAAGCGGATTTTCGCGGTGAGCGCTTTCGCGACCATCCGCGCGACGTGCGGGGCAACTCCGACCTCCTCTGCCTGACCCGGCCGGAAGTCGTGCGGGCTGTGCACGATGCCTACCTCGCGGCCGGCGCCGACATCATCTCGACCGACACGTTCACGGCCACTCGCATCGCCCAGGCCGACTACGGGCTGGAGGGCTTCGCCCACGAGATCAATTTCGAAGCGGCCCGAATCGCTCGAGCAGCGGCCGACGCCGCCGAGGCGCACGAGCCCGGCCGGCCTCGCTTTGTGGCCGGCTCGATCGGGCCAACGAACAAGACCGCGTCCATCTCTCCCGACGTGGCCGACCCGGCCGCTCGCTCCGTGACGTTCGTGGAGCTGGCAGAGGCGTATGCGGAGGCCGCCCGCGGCCTGATCACCGGCGGCGCGGACCTGCTCATGATCGAGACTGTCTTCGATGTCCTGAACGCCAAGGCCGCCATCTTCGGGATCGAAGGCGTCTTCGATGAGCTGGGCGTCCGCCTGCCGCTCTGGATCTCCGGCACGATCACCGACGCCAGCGGCCGGACGCTCTCCGGTCACACGGTCGAGGCGTTCTGGAACGCCATCCGCCACGCCCAGCCACTGATCGTGGGGCTCAACTGCGCTCTGGGGGCACGCCAACTCCGGGCCCACGTCGAGGAACTCTCCGGTTTGGCGGACACGTTCGTGGCCGCCCATCCCAACGCCGGGCTGCCCAACGAGTTCGGCGGCTACGACGAATCGCCCGAGGCGATGTCGGCGCTCATTCGCGACTTCGCCGAGGCGGGCATCGTCAATATCGTCGGTGGCTGCTGCGGAACGGGCCCGGCCCACGTGGCCGCCTTCGCGGAGGCCGCGCGCGGCCTGGCGCCGCGGAGCGTGCCCGAACGGCCGCAGGCCCTGCGCCTCGCGGGCTTGGAAGCGCTGAACGTCGGCGAGGGCAGCCTCTTCCTGAACATCGGTGAGCGGACGAACGTGTCGGGCTCGCGGGCCTTTGCCCGGCGCGTCATCGACGGCGACTTCGACGGCGCGTTGGAGATCGCCCGCCGACAGGTGGACGGCGGCGCCCAGGCGATCGACATCAACATGGACGAGGCCATGCTCGATTCGGAAGTCGCAATGACGCGCTTCCTCAATCTCGTCGCCTCAGAGCCGGCGATTTCGCGCGTGCCCATCGTCGTTGACTCGTCGAAGTGGTCCGTCATTGAGGCCGGGCTGCGCTGCGTCGGCGGCAAACCGATCGTGAACTCGATCTCCCTCAAAGAAGGCGAGGAGCAGTTCCTGCGCCAGGCGCGGCTGGCCCGCCGCTACGGCGCGGCGGTCATCGTCATGGCCTTCGACGAAAAGGGCCAGGCCGACACGGTCGAGCGCAAGGTCGAGATCTGCCGGCGCGCCTACGGGCTGCTGACCGAGCAGGTCGGGTTTCCGGCGGACGAGATCGTCTTCGACCCCAACGTTTTTGCCATCGGGACCGGTATCGAGGAGCACGCCGGCTACGCGCTCGCCTACATCGAGGCCGTCCGGCGGATCAAGGCCGAGCTGCCCGGCGCCCGAATTTCCGGCGGCGTCTCAAATGTCTCTTTCGCCTTCCGCGGCAACGACCCGGTTCGCGAGGCGATCCACGCTGTCTTCCTCTACTACGCTGTTGCCGCCGGCATGGACATGGGCATCGTCAACCCCGGCCAGCTGGCTGTGTACTCGGAGATCCCGGCTGATCTGCTGGAGCGCGTCGAGGATGTCGTCCTGAACCGCCGCCCGGATGCCACCGATCGGCTCCTGGAGATCGCCCCGAAGTATTCCGGCTCGGGCGTGGCGCGGGCGGAAGCGGACCTGGTCTGGCGGTCGTGGCCCGTGGCGGATCGGTTGCGCCACGCCCTGGTCGAAGGCATCGATACTTGGGTGGTCGAGGACACCGAGAGCGCACGCCTCGCGGCCGCGCGCCCGATTGAGGTCATCGAAGGGCCGCTGATGGCCGGCATGAACTCCGTCGGAGATCTGTTCGCGGCCGGCAAGATGTTCCTGCCGCAGGTCGTCAAGAGCGCCCGCGTCATGAAGAAGGCGGTCGCGCACCTGGTGCCGTATCTCGAGGCCGAGAAGGCGGCGGCCGGCGACACCCGCGCTCGCGGCAAGATCCTGATGGCCACCGTCAAGGGTGATGTCCACGACATCGGCAAAAACATCGTCGGCGTAGTGCTGGCTTGCAACAACTACGAGGTCGTCGACCTCGGGGTCATGGTTCCGGTCGCCCGCATCCTGGAAGAAGCACGCGCCCAGAACGTGGACGTGGTCGGCCTGTCCGGCCTGATCACACCGTCGCTCGAGGAGATGGCCCACGTGGCCGCGGAGATGGAGCGCGAGGGGTTCCGCCTGCCGCTGCTGATCGGCGGTGCGACAACGTCGCGTGCCCACACCGCGGTCAAGATCGCGCCGCGCTACTCGGCGACGGTCGTGCACGTGGCAGATGCGTCGCGGGCGGTGGGCGTCGTTTCGGAGCTGCTCGGTGACGGCGCGGCGGCGTACGCGGCCGGCGTGCTCGCAGATCAGGAGCGGACTCGGGCTGAGCGTGCCGGCCGCCAGGAGCGCATCAGCCGTGTCTCCATCGAGGTCGCCCGGGCTAATCGGACGTTGGTGGACTTGTCGGTGCCCGCTCCCCGACCGAGCTTCCTGGGCATTCGGACCTTCGACGAATACCCGCTGGCCGAGCTTGCGGAGAGGATCGACTGGACCCCCTTCTTCAGCGCCTGGGAACTCAAGGGCACTTACCCGGGAATCCTCGACTCACCCGTCGTGGGCGGGTCGGCGCGGCCGTTGTTCGATGACGCCCGCAGGATGCTGGACCGCATCGTCGCGGAGCGGCTGCTGCGGGCGCGAGGCGTGGTGGGCTTCTGGCCGGCGGCGTCGGTCGGCGACGATATCGAGGTCTACGACCACGAGGCGCGCGCCGACGAGGGGCCGGGGGCCGCGCGCGCCGACGAGGGGCCGGGGGCCGGTCAGAAGTCAGGCGCCCGTCAGGAGACGCCGCTCGCGGTCGTCCACACACTCCGCCAACAGATGGAGAAGCCGCCCGGCCGCCCCAACGAGGCGCTGGCCGATTTCGTGACGCCGCGCGCCGCCGGCACGCCGGACTACCTCGGCGGCTTTGCGGTGACCGCTGGCGGCGGCTCGGCCGAGTTGGTCGCCCAATACGAGGCCGTCCACGACGACTACAGCGCGATCATGGTCAAGGCCCTGGCCGACCGCCTGGCCGAGGCCTTCGCCGAGCGGCTCCACGAGCGGGTCCGGCGTGAGCTGTGGGGCTACGCGCCTGACGAGGCGTTGGACAACGCCGCGCTGATCCACGAGGAATACCAAGGCATTCGACCGGCCCCCGGCTACCCGGCCTGCCCGGAACACTCGGAGAAGGCGACGCTGTTTAGGCTACTGGACGCGGAGGGGCGCGCCGGAATCAGCCTGACCGAGTCGTTCGCGATGCTCCCGCCGGCGTCGGTCTCCGGCTTCTACTTCTGGCGCCCCGAGGCGCACTACTTCGGCGTCGGCCGCATCGGCCGCGACCAACTCGAGGACTACGCGCGGCGCAAGGGCTGGTCCGTGGACGAAGCCGCGCGCTGGCTCGCCCCCAATCTGGACGACTAGTGACCCAGTCGGACTTGGCCTTGGGCCGACGCCCCCTAACGCTGCTCGTGGATCTCGACGACACCATCGTTACGGACTCGCGCCGATACGGCTGGGCAAAGTAAGCCTGCGATGAGCGACGGCCGGTAGGATCGCGACATGGATGACGCGAAAGTAGGATCGGTCTTTCGAGCGGTCCGAATCAGGCGCGGCATGAGCCAAAGTCAAGTTGCGGAGGCCGCGGGCATCAGTCGGGCGGTTGTGTCGAGCATCGAACGCGGCCTGCTGGAGGGCAGTTCGATGCGCCTCGTTCGGCGCGTGTCGACCGCGCTTGGCATCTCGCTTGGACTCGAGGCCCGGTGGCGCGGAGCCGCGGCGGCAACACTCCTCGATGAGAGGCACGCCCGACTGGTTCGGGCGGTTGTTGCGAGGCTGACCGCACTTGGCTGGCAAGCCTTTCCCGAGCGCACATTCAACGTCTGGGGTGAACGCGGCTCGGTCGACGTGCTCGCCTGGCAGCCCGCCACGCGTGCCGTCCTGTGTGTCGAGGTCAAGACAAAGCTGGCCGACCTTCAGGATCTACTGGCGAGCATGGACAAGAAGCGCCGCCTGGCACCGAGCATCGTCCGTGCGGAGGGCTGGAGGCCGCGCGTGGTCGGAAGCGTACTGGTGGTACCGGCCGAAACCTGGGCGAGAAACGCAGTGGATCGCTTCGAGTCGGTCTTCGCGGCGGCGCTTCCCGGCCGCACCGCCGATGTTCTCGGCTGGCTCAAGACGTCGGATCAGGACATGCGCGGCATCTGGTTCGTCCTCAATGACGCCCGGGGAAGCGCCAAGCGACGTCCAGGCGGCTCGATGAGGGTAAGGCCGCGCGAAGCCAGCCATCCTTCCGCACGGCCACGCTCAGCATCGAGCCCGGGAGAGCCGCAAATGGCGCCCGCCGCCAGCGGCGGCCCCAGCCATGTCACTTAGCGCTTCCCCGGGCGTCGATGAGCAGGCAGCTCCGGGCTGACCTTCGCCAAGCGCGCCGGGCCCGCGCATTGAGGCACTACAGCCCCTCGACCGCTTAGACTCAGGGCCCACAGCAGCGGAGGCGGAGAGTGAGCGACGGGCAAGTGGCGGATCGGATCGGGACGGCCGGCGCGGCCGGACCCGGCCTGGCCGGACCGAGCGAGGCGGACGTCGACTCGGTCGTCGTCCTGGACTTTGGCAGCCAGTACAGCCAGCTGATCGCCCGCCGCGTCCGCGAACTCAACGTCTACTCCGAGTTGCTCCCGTTTGACACCCCATGGAGCGTGATCGCCGCCCGCAAGCCAACGGCGGTGATCCTCTCCGGTGGTCCGGCCAGCGTCTACGAAGCCGGCTCGCCCCACCCCGATCCCGCGCTGTGGAGCGGCGGTATCCCAATCCTCGGCATCTGCTACGGCCTGCACCTCATGGCCGAGGCGCTCGGTGGCGAGGTCGTCTCATTCGAACGCAAGGAGTTCGGGCCGGCCGTCGTGTCGGTGACCGCCCAGGAGGGCCTCTTCGCCGGCATCGAGCTCGAACAGTCGGTCTGGATGAGCCATGGCGATTCGATCGAGCGCCTGCCGGACGGCTTTCGCCCTACCGCCCGCACCGACTCGACCCCGTACGCCGCCGTCGCAAACCCCGAACGCAAGATGCACGGCATCCAGTTCCACCCCGAAGTCGTCCACACCAAGAGCGGCCGCGACATCCTGCGCAACTTCGTGGTCGGGATCGCCGGCGCCCGCCAGACGTGGACCCCGGCCAACTTCATCGCCTCCAACGTCGAGGAGATCCGTCGCCGCGTCGATGAGCACAGCCGGGCGACGGACACGGACGGCAAGGTCCTGTGCGCGCTCTCCGGCGGCGTTGACTCGGCCGTTGCCGCAACCCTGGTCCACCGCGCCGTCGGCGACCGCTTGATCTGCGTCCATGTCGACAACGGCATGATGCGCAAGAACGAAACCGAGCTGCTGCAGACAACGTTCGATCAACTCGGTGTTCGCGTCATCGTCGTCGACGCCCGGGAGCGCTTCCTGCGCAAGCTCGTAGGCGTCACCGACCCGGAACAGAAGCGCCACGCCATCGGCAACGAATTCATTCGAGTTTTTGAGGAGGAGGCGGCCAGGCTCGGCGAGATCGCCTTCCTGACCCAGGGCACGCTCTACCCCGACGTCATCGAATCGGCAACCTCCGTCAAGGAGAAGTCGGCCGCCAAGATCAAGACCCACCACAACGTCGGAGGTCTGCCGGATGACCTCACCTTCCAGCTGATCGAGCCGCTGCGATACCTCTTCAAGGATGAGGTTCGGGCCGTCGGAACGGAGTTGGGACTGCCGGACTCGATGGTCCAGCGACAGCCTTTCCCGGGCCCGGGCTTGGCCATCAGGATCATCGGCGAGGTCACCCTCGACCGGCTCGAGACCCTTCGCGAGGCCGACTGGATCGTCCTCGACGAAATCAAATCGGCCGGCTTGTACCACAGCGTCTGGCAGTCGTTTGCGATCCTGACGCCTGTTCGATCGGTTGGCGTCATGGGCGACGGCCGAACCTACGGCAACCTCGTCGCCATCCGCGCCGTCACGTCGGAGGACGGCATGACGGCCGACTGGGCCAAGCTCCCGTACGAGGTCCTTGGGAAGATCAGCGCCCGTATCGTGAACGAAGTGCCCGGTGTGAACCGGGTCGTGTACGACATAAGCTCGAAGCCGCCAGCCACTATCGAGTGGGAGTAGAAGCTTGCGCCAAGTCCATGCCGCAGTCGCCGTCTTTGCCGGCTGGGCGTCTATTCCACTCGGGGCGGTGGCAGGCTTGGCAGCAATGGAGCTCCTCGGCCTCAAGGTGATCGAAAGGCCGGTGCCGCCACAGACCGTCTACGGAATATCGGCCGCGATCATTCTGTGGATATTCGTGGCCGCCGCTGTCCTAAGCGCAATTCCGCTGGCCAGGGCCGTGTCCGCCATGGGTCCGAGCGACATGGTAATCCGCACCGCGGCGGTCATGGCCATGATCGGCCTCGTCCTTCTGCCTGATCAATTCGGCCGCGTCTTCGGGTTCCCAATCCTCGCCGGTGCGGCCGCCATGGCCTACGGCGGGCGGCAGATGCTGCTGGAGGCCGCCACCGATGGCACGAACACCGAGGCGGGCGCAGCCGCACGCCGGCCCGACCAAAACAACCCGACCAGCATCTTCGATGCGCTCGAGTTGGCCGGCGGCGAAACCCCAGATCCCACGGCCGCCTCGACCGCAATGGCCGTGACCGGGTCCGGGCCCGATTCCCCGGCATTGTCCGAAGCAGCACCAGGCCGCCCCAAGGCGACCAGAAAGACCGCCTCGAAGATCGCGGCTGAGATGACATGTCAATGGTGCTCAGCTGTTGTGCCAGTCGACGTCACGACCTGCCCTATTTGCGAGGCTCCGCTCAACGGGCCGGACGCCCAGTCGATGACGATCCCCGGCGTCACCGAAGTGTCGCCCGAGTTGCGCGCCTACGCCGCCCAGGCGCGGGGCGCCAAGAAGGGAGCGAGCCTGCTGAAGGCGATGTTTAGCGACACGGCCGTGCCACAGACGATCGACGCGCCGCCACCCAGTGACGCTGCGGCGCTGCGGCCGCCAAGCCGCGAGTTACGGGCCGAGATGGCTCGCCTGGACGCCGAGATTGCGGCCGGGCGGACAGATTTTGGCGACCACGACGCTTCGGACACAGATGCCGGCCTGCCCGAAGCCACTGCCGGAGCCCCGCCCGGAGCCCCACCCGAAGCCCCGCCCGAAGCGCGCACCTAGCCACTCCCCGCGCTGGGGCGCTTCGCGCCGGCCGCTATCCTCGGATCATGTCCGACACCACCCCACGGCCACTGTCACCCGGGCCGTCATATCTGCGCGAGCTGGAGCTTCGGCCGGGCGACTCCAAACGCGTTGGCATGTCCCCGCCCCAGGTCCTCGCCGACGGCTGGTGGGTGACGCTTCTGTGGTGCGAGGAGGAGGGCAGGCTGCTCGTTTTCAACGATCTAGCTCCAAGCTACGGAACTCCGCCGGGCTCGCCGCTTCTGCGGCTGGGGCCCGGGCTCTCGGGGACGTTGTCCGGCCTCGTACTCGAGGAGAACGGCCGGCAGCAGCTCCGTCTGCGCCTCGGCCAGCCACCCGAGGATGAGGAGGCGCCCTGGGCAGCGCCCCTCGTTACGCTCGCCGGGTTTCGCTTCGAGCCGGCGCGGAGGCTGGCCATGAGCGACTCGGACCTTGCGCATACGGTGCTGGCAGCCTTTCGCGACGCCCTCTTGCGGCTGTCCTACTAGCAAGGCAATGGGCGCGCAGACTGCGCCGATCCAGTCCGGCCCAACCCCGACCGCCACCCGCCAGTATCCCGATTGTGCGCCGGCCGCTAGACTCGGCCCATGCCGAATGTGTTTGAGGAGTTCATGGAGGAGCTGCGCCGTCGCCAGGCCATGCGCGACGGTGCCAGCGAGCAGTCCAAGGCCGGGTCGAATGACGCCACTAGCTCCGATGACCCTGAAGGACATGCCGCATCGACAGAGGGACCGCTGGAGGATGACAAGTTGAGCTCAAACGGGTCTGGATCCGACGACAGCGATCGCGAGGAACCACAACGCCCATGGTCACCCTTTGAGCGAGGCGGCGGGGGCTCCCGGCGTGGCCCGGGCGGACCATCGACTGAGTTCCCCGAGTTCCACCTCACCAAGGGCTGGGTCGTCCTGGCCGCGATTATGGTCGGCTTCGTCGTCCTGTCCTCGATCTTCGCCCTGACAGTCGGCCTGATCACCGACGGTATGTGGTTCAACAGCATCGGCTTTGGCGACGTCTTCTCCACGCGTGTCTTATCGCAGACCCTCTTCTTCGTCGTGGGAGCGGTGGTCGCATTCGTCTTTGTGTGGGCCAATCTGTGGCTGGCCGGACGCTTTATCCCCAAGGGCCAGTTGCGCCGGTTCTCGCTGGATGATTTCCTTGATCGTTTCAGCATCGAACGCTATATGGGCGGCGAGTCTGGTCCCAGCCCATTCAGCCGTCCGCGGGCTCGCCCCGTCGGCGGGTCTTCCGAGGCCGTCCAGATCCCGGACCTGGGCCGCCCTGTCTTCTGGACTCTTCTTGCCGTCGGCGTCCTCATAGCGTTGGGCATGGGTGCCATGGCCAATGGCGGCTGGACCACGATCCAGCTCTTCCTGCACCGAGCACCGTACGGGCAGTCTGATCCGACCTTCGGCCTGGATATCTCCTTCTTCCTCTTTGACCTGCCCTTCTACCGGCTGATCCAATCGTATGGAATCGGGCTCCTACTGGCAGCAGGCACCCTGGTAGGCATCCGATACATCGTGGCGGCCGTCTCCGGGGCCTCCATGCCGTCCTCGGCCCGGGTACACATCGGCCTACTAGTCTTGCTCTACCTCTGGGCTGCGGCTGCGGGCCTGCAACTGGACCGCTACGAACTGGTGTACAGCAACAGCAGCGGCATCTTCCAGGGCGTCGGCTTCGCCGATGCCAATGCCCAGATGCTCGCCCTCAACGTCTTGACCGTCGTTTCGGCGTTCGTCGGCTGCTTCGTCCTTGGGTTCGCCTATACGCGCTGGCGAGTCCCGCTGGTCCTGACGATCCTCGTCTGGGTCGCCGCCTTTGGCATTCTGGGCGTCGCATATCCACAGCTTGTGCAGCGCTTCTCGGTGGTGCCGAACCAGCAGGCGCAGGAAGCGCCGTACATCACGAACAACATCGACATGACCCGGCTCGGATTCAACCTGGGCAGCTGGGGCGGCACCACGTACACACCCGCCAGTACCGTCTCGCAGGCAGCCGTGGTGACCGAGTCGTCGACCATCCAGAACGTCCGGCTGTGGGACTACCGTCCGCTGGCCAAGACGCTGGACGGCCTGCAGGTCGTCCGCCAGTACTACAAGTTCTTCGATGTCGACACCGATCGTTACGTCTTCACCGACGCCAGCAGCTGCGCTCCATCGACCGCGCCTTGCGTGCGACAGGTCATGTTGTCGGGTCGCGAGTTGGACGCCACTCAGCTGGCCCAGCTGACCAAGGGCGATCAGTCCTGGGTCAACCAGCACATCACATACACCCACGGCTACGGCCTGGTCATGACCCCGGTCAACGAAGTTCAGCCGGGCGGCCAGCCGTCTCTCATGATCAAGGACTTCCCACCAGCCTCAACCCCGGGCGCACCCAAGATCACCGAGCCACGTATCTACTTCGGCACTCAGTCGAGCAACTACGTCATCGTCAATGCCGCCAGCCAGGAATTCGACTACCCGTCGGCGGCATGCCAGGGCTGCGACCAGTACACGACCTGGGGCGGCATGACCGGCATCAAGCTCGACACGCCGCTGTCCAAGCTGCTTTTCGCGGCTCGTTTCGGCGACCTGAACATGCTGATCAGCAGCCAGGTGACTGGCAGCAGCCAGCTCCTCTTCAATCGCTCTATTCAGGAGCGAAGCCACACGATCGCGCCGTTCCTGCGCTATGACAAGGACCCATACCTGATCGTGACCTCGAGCGGTCGCCTGGCCTACGTCCAGGATGCTTTCACGACGAGCTCCAACTTCCCCGACGCGAATACCTACGACCCTGGCAACGACTCGACGACCAACGGCCTGGCCGGCAAGCCGTTCAACTACATCCGGAACAGCGTCAAGGTCGTCATGGACGCCTATGACGGGACGATGAGCTTCTACGTCTCCGACCCGACCGACCCGATCATCAAGGCCTGGTCGGGTGTCTTCCCGAGCCTCTTTAAGTCGATCGACCAGATGCCGGCCGACATCCGTGGCGACGCAACCAACCCCGGTCATCTGCGCTACCCAGAGGACATGTTCAACGCCCAGACGGCGCAATTCACCAAGTATCACGTGACCGATCCGAGTGTCTTCTACCAAGGCAACGACGTCTGGCGCCTGCCGCCTACCGGTGATACAGACTCCGGCAAAGGTCAGACGCAGCTCGGTCTGGAGGCCTACTACGTTCAGATGCGCGTCCCCGGCCAGGCCAACCCCGAGTTCGTGCTTCTACAGCCGATGACCCTCCAGGGCCGGCAGAACATGATCGCCTGGGTGGCCGCCCACAACGACCCCGGCAAGTACGGCCAGGTCAGCGTCTTCGACTTCCCCCGCAACTCCAACGTCTTCGGACCGGAGCAAATCGAGTCGCTGATAGCCCAGAACCGCGACATAAGCCAGCAAATCACGCTTTGGGGCCAGGTCAACAGCAGTGTCATCATGGGCAACCTGCTGGTGATCCCGCTCCAAGATTCGCTGCTGTACATCCAGCCGGTTTACCTGCAGGCCGCCAATAACCCCTTGCCGGTCTTCCAGAAGGTCATCGTCGGCACGCCGACGCAGATCGTCTGGGCCGACAACCTCCAGGGGGCCCTCAACCAGATTTATGCCGGCCAGGGGACCACGGCTCCGGGCGGCTCGGCTCCTCCTGGGACATCGGCCGCCCCCAGTCCGTTGACGACCTCGCCGAACCCAACAGCAATCGCGACCAGTGTGGGGCCGCCTACGCCGTTGCCGAGCATCGTGCTCAGCGGCACAGCGCAGCAGCTCATCGCCCAGGCCGATCAGCATTACCAGGCGGCGCAGACCGCACTTCGCGCCGGTGACCTGGGCACTTACCAGAAGGAGATGGACATCGTCGGGCAGCTGCTGACGCAGCTCCAGACAGTAATCGGAACTCCGGCGCCTTCCACGAAGTAGAACCGTAGTGCCGGTCGCTCTTCTGGAAGATCCGCACGCCCGGGCCGGCGTCGGTTGGCTCGGGCGCATGCGATGGGCGCTAGCTTTCGGCCTATCGGGCCGCGATACGGTCGTGGTCGCGCTGGCCGGCTTCATGCTTCGTGGCGGGATAGTGCTTCTGGCCGTACCGAGCGCGGTCCTGCCCTCCGTCATCGGCCTGGCTGGGGCCCTGGGGGTCAACGCATTCGGGATCGACGGCCGGCCGACATCGTCGTTCTTTGAGCTAGTGGCGGTCATATCCGCCGCTGCAGCGCTCTATCTGCTGCTGGCCGTGCTCGTGGGGTCGCTGA
>JAYUDR010000089.1:0-13862 GCA_043739665.1 Chloroflexota bacterium | reverse complement strand
CGCAAGCTCCGGCTTCGTCCCATTTCTCCGCTCATTGCCGCCCGGGGGCGACGCAAGCTCCGGCTTCGTCCCATTTCTCCGCTCATTGCCGCCCGGGGCAGCGCTAAGTGCGCGGATTACCCTCTCGGACGGGCGCCCTGCTCGCCGAGCACCCACAACGCTCCCGGCCAAGCGTCGATTCGGCTGTGGCGGGACGACTCTGGAGGCCTACCTAACATCAAGCGACTGTGGCGTCACTTAGCGCCGCCCCCGGCATCGTTGAGCAGAAACCGAGCCGCAGCGACCCCGCCACGATTGGCCCACCCCGCCACCAGCCACCTATACTCGCCACAACGTCACGGGCGCTCGCGGGGAGGCGAACAACGCAATGATCGAGCACGGGCCACGGCGAATACTGCTCGTGGATGATGACCCGAACCTGCTTGTCGTCCTGGCCGAGCAGCTGCGCGACGACGGCTACGAGGTGACGACTGCGCGCGACGGCCAGGAAGCGCTTCGCCGACTCGAGGCGGGCTGGCCCGATCTGATCCTCCTGGACCTGATGATGCCGAGGGTCGACGGGCTGGCCCTGGCTCGCCAGATCAAAGCTCGGGCAGATCTGCCGATCATCGTCCTCTCGGCGATCGACACCGCCGACAGCAAGGCCCGGCTCCTGGATGAGGTGGCCGAAGACTACATCTCCAAGCCATACCACTACCCGGAACTGCGGGCCCGAATCCAGCGCGTCCTGCGACGGCTGGGCGACCGGATCCCACGCCAGTCGCTGGTGCTCGGGCCGAACCTCACGCTCGATCTTCACCGCCGGGCGGCGACGGTCGCCGACACGGAAGTGCAGCTGACCCCTACAGAATCGCGGTTGCTCCATGCCCTGGCAGCCCATCTCGGCGAGATCGTCACGACTGACACTCTGCTCGTCGGCGGCTGGACCGACACGGAAGAGGCCGACGCCTCCTATGTCTGGGTCTCGATGCGCCGTCTGCGCCAGAAGATCGAAGTCGACCCCGACAAGCCCGTCCACCTGCTGACCGTCCGGGGAGTCGGCTACCGTCTCGTTCCGAGTCGGGCCGAGAATGGCTGACGAGTCGCCCGCAGACGGCAACTTCCCGACGCCGGCTCCGGCAGCCGCCCAGGTGCCCGCCCAGGTGCCGGCTCCGGCAGCCGCCCAGTCGCCGGCCCAGCCAGCCGCCCAGGTGCCCGCCCAGGTGCCCGCACGAAAGAGCGTCTTCGAGTTGCCTATTCGCATCGTGCTGACGGCCGGGTTGATCGTCGCCGCGGTGCTGCCGCTGGCCGTCTTCGGCGCGATTTTGCTGGCGGCCGGGTTGGACACCGATGACAGGGTGGTGGTGCCGCTCTTGATCGCCTTGATCGTGGCCGCGGCCTTCTTCGGCCTGCTGGTTGCCGCCGTCGCCGTCGCCAGCCTGACCAAGCCGCTGCGCCGCATAACGGCCGCGGTGGAACGAGTGGCTGCGGGCGAATCCAGTCCGCCAATTCACATCACGGGCGACGACGAGCTCGCCCGTCTGGCCGAGAGCCACAACAGAATCGCCGCCGAGTCCCAGCGCCGCAACCGCGAACTCGGTGCCCTATTGCGCGCCATCGCCGAATACTCGCCGGCGCAGGGAGTCGCGGCGCTGACGGCTCGCGCCGCGTCTGACGCGTGCGCCATATTCGGCCTGATAGACGCCCAGCTCCGGCTCGTCGATCCGGCCACAGTTCCGGCGGCGGAATTGATCCCCGGCGACCCGCGGCCGGTCCGCGCCGAGACTCGGGCCGGCGGCGAGACGCTCGGCCTTCTATTGGGCAACCTGCCGGCAACGCGGAACTGGGAGCGCGCCGACCAGGATCTGCTCGACCTCTTCGCCAGCGAAGTCGGCGTGGCCCTGCGCAACGCCGAGATGTTCGGGCAGATCGATCAGCAGAACGCCAGACTGCTCGAACTAGACGCGGCCAAGGACGAGTTCCTGCGCGGCGTCAGCCACAACCTGCAGACGCCACTTACGAGCATCCGGGCCTACGTGGAACAGCTCCGGGCATCGTCCAGCGAGGCGGCCCAGGACCGCCGTCTTCAGATCGTGGCCGAGCAAGCGGACAGGCTAACCCGTCTCGTTCGTCAGCTTCTGACGGTGACCCGTCTCGAGGCCGGCGTGCTCCGTCCCGAAGTTGAGGTAATCGCCTTGGGGCTGCGAGTTCGTCGCGCCTGGGAGGCACTCAACGCCGCCACGGTGGCCTTTGAGCTGCGGGACGTGAGCCGCGGCTGGCTGGCAGTTGCGGATCCGGATCAGCTGGACCAGGTGCTCTGGGCGCTGCTGGACAACGCCGTGAAGTACGGCGGCCGTGAGGGCAGGGTCGAAGTCGAGGTATCGGCGGACGACGCCACTAACCGGCTCCATCTCACCATCACCGACCACGGCCCGGGCATCTCGGCGGCATACCGAAAGCAAGTCTTCACGCGCTTCACCCGGGGTGCTGCGCAGATTAGCGGCGACGGCACGGGCTTGGGCCTATACGTATCACGCCAACTGCTGCGCAAGATGGGCGGCGAGTTGACGCTGGAGCCGGCCGGCCAGGGACTGGGCGCCACGTTCAGGATCGCGCTCCCCGGCGAGCCGCCCGGCGACGACAGGTAGGTCTGCCCGAATGTCGAGCATGGTCCTAATGCATTCTGCCTAGGTAAAACGGAGAATGCACGGCCCCTGTTGGGCCATTGGATTGGGACGAATGATTGGCAAGAATCAGGTCGCGCTGCGCAACCCTCGCCGGAGAACCGAAGTCCCCTCAGGGTCCTCGATAAGCAACGTCTAGAGGCTAAGCACGGAACATATGGCTGGACGACCCGGATTCCTTGGCGGCCAGCGGGGCGATCAATCAGACCGCGACGCCGACTCTGGATTCGGCCCCGGCTTCGGCAGCGAGAACATTCGGCTTGGCGAACCGCCCAGCAGTGGCGAGGGCGGCCTAGACACCCCGCCCGGCTTCGACCCAGTCTGGGGGACGCTCGGTGCGCCCACCGTAGGCGGCAGCAACGACTGGCTCTCTCGCTCGGCTGAAGACGAGCCGGAGGGAATTGCGGTCGAGGTCGAGATCTTCGGCAACGGCTTCCAGATCTCGGGCCAGGTCCACATAGGACAGTTTGATCGGCTGTCGGACTGGATCAATATGCAGTCGGGGTTCATCCAGGTCCGCGACGCCTGGCACGTCCATCTCGGCCACGGGAACCTGCCCGATCGGGAACAGCGGCGGGGAATACTGTGGGTCCGGCTCGATCAGATCGTCCTGGTGGCGGAGCCCGCGGCCATCCAACGGAGCCGCGCCGGCGCACCCGTAGTCGACAAGCAGCGACGCAATGTCACGGTTGTCACGCCGGGCTACAGCCTGCGCGGGAACTTGCACATCCACGCCCATGGCTCGATGAAGCAGTATCTCGCGTCGCCCGATCCGCACTTCCTGCCACTGACCGAGCTGAACGTACACTGGCTGTCCGACCCGAGCCTGGTGACTCGATATCCATTCGCGTTGATCAACCGAGCGCAGCTGGTAACCGTGCTGGACGTATCGAACTCCCCAGCCAGCGACAGCGCCAACACCCACGAGGAGGACTCCTCGGGCGACCTGCAGCTGGCGCGTAGGTCTGGCGCCGCCTGAGCGCGCCGCGACGCCGACGCCGCTTAGCGCGTGGGCTGTGTCGGAAGCTGACGCCGGACGGCTGCCACGCGGTCCAGATCCAGGTCCGCCACCACGACGCCCGGTCCGTCTGGGGCCTGGGCCACGACGATCCCCCATGGGTCTATGACCATGCTGCGGCCGTGGGTAGCAACGCCGGCCCCGATGCCGTACTGCGCCGGGGCGATGACGAAGGCCCCGTTCTCGATGGCTCGGGCCCGCAGCAGCACTTCCCAATGATCGCGGCCGGTGGCCTCGGTGAAGTTGGCCGGCACGGCAAGGATGGCCGCGCCGCCTGCCACCAGCTCTCGATACAGCTCCGGGAAGCGCAAGTCGAAGCAGATACTCAGGCCGAGTCGCACATCCGCCTCTTCGGCCGCCCCCTGCAGCACGGCCACGACCGTGGAGTTGCCCGGGGCGATGCGGGCCGACTCGCGGTCGGACGGGCCGTCCGCGATTCTCACGTCGAAAAGGTGAATCTTGCGGTAGGTGGCGGCGACGCGGCCGGCCGGATCGAGCAGAACCGACGTGTTGTACGGGCGCAGCGCATCATTCGAGCGCTCGGCCAGGCTGCCCAGGAGGATCCACGTGTTCAGCTCGCGGGCCAGGTCGGAGAACGGCTCAGTCAAAGGGCCGGGCACGCCCGTCGCGGACTCGCGGAATCCGACCAGAGGGCCGCGGTACTGGAACATTTCGGGGAGGGCCACCAGGCCCGGGTGCTGCTCGCCGGCCTGCCGGATGAGAGCGGCGGCGCGGTCGATATTGGCAGCGACGTCGTGATCGGCAGCCAGCTGGATGAGGGCGACCCTGAGTTTGCCCATCCGCGCTCCGCTCCTCTGTGGTGATGCCGGACGGAAGCCCGCCGCTGCGCGTCGATGTTACGCCGACGAGTGCGTCGCTTCCACTGGCAGGCGCGCCACGGCTCCACAGGCACCGGCGCCAACGACTAGGGAATAGACTGAGGGCGATGGAGCCGAGCCCTTTGAATACGTCTGAGCAGCGGGCCACTCCGACTGCATCGGGAATGCGCGGCCCCTGGATCTCGATCTCGTACCTGGCGGTCTGGGGATACCTACTGTACGGCATCGGCAGCGCCACGCCGTACCTGCGAATAGACCTGAATCTGACCGCCTTTGAGGCCGGACTGCATGCCTCTGCGCTGGCAGTCGGGGTCCTGGCCGCCGGCATCAGCGCCGATGCCATCGCGCGGGCAATCCGACCGGGCGGGCTTTTCGACCTTGCCGTCGCCAGCATCGTGACCGGCATCGTGCTCGTCGCGCTGGCCCCGTTTTTGGCGGTCTCGCTGGCCGGAGCCTTTCTGCTCGGCCTGGGCGGCGGGACGCTGGGCACGCAAGTCAATCTGCACCTGGTTCGTTCCGGCGGTGATGACAGCCGCAGGCTGATCGGGCAGGCCAGCGCCGTGACCATGATTACGGCTGCGTGCGCGCCTCTGGCCATTGGCTTGGCCGTGTCCGGGCTTCACGCCTGGAGGGCCGCTCTGCTCCTTCCGGTCGTGGCGTTCCTGGTCCTGACCGCCGTTCGGCCGCGGGACTCGTCGGGCAGCACACCGGTGCGCCCACCTCGAGCGAAGCTCCCGAGGGCCTATTGGTTCGCCTGGTTGCTGCTCGTCCTGAGCGTCTCGATCGAGTTCTCTTTTGTGGTCTGGGGCTCGACGGTTGTGGGCCGCCGAACCGGGATCTCCGACGCGGACGCGACCCTGCTGGCCAGCCTCTTCGTCGCTGGCATGTTCGCCGGTCGTGCCGCCGTGGGCCGCGGCTTCGGAGGGCGCCGCAGTCCGCGGCTCATCCTGTCGGCCGGCCTGATCACGGCGATGCTCGGCGCCGGGTTGGTCTGGCTATCGACTGAACCCGCCGTTTCCGCGCTCGGCCTCTTCCTCGGCGGCCTGGGCACGGCGGGCCTGTGGCCGGTTGGCCTTGCCGTTGCATTCGCCAGCTCACGGGGGGCCCAACTCGAAGCCTCGGCCCGTGCGACGCTTGGCTCCGGCCTGGCCGTGCTTGTCGCGCCGTCAGCCCTCGGCCTTGCGTCGGACGCGATCGGCGTGGTCTCAGCCTGGTTGATCATCATTGGCCTCGCCGCGGTCGCGCTGGCCGTCCTGGCACTGACCCCACGGCAGCCGGCCGGGTCGCCGCTGCCGGCGAACGTGCGGCAACGGCAATGAGTCGGTCAGGGGTCCGCGCGGCCCGGCCGGACAAGGGAGATACGGCCCCCGGAGTCGGGCGGTGCGGCCCGCTGAGCGTCCCATCCGAGTCTTTATCATCTGCTGGGTCGGTCATCAAGGCACCGTAAAACCGTGCGAACCGCATGCCGGCCGGCCTCACATCGGCGCTCACCTTGCCGATCGCACTGGAAAGATGGCAATGCCAGTACTTCACGCCAAGCCACTCGCACCAAGCGACGATAAACGCTGGAAGATCGTAGAGACGCGAATGCGCCGCATGGGCGATCGCCCGGCCGCGCTGATCGAAGCGCTCCACGCCGCCCAGGAAGCATTCGGGTACCTCGACACCGACGCCCTCAACTACGTCGGCGACACACTCGGCGTGCCCCACTCGCGCGTCTACGGCGTTGCGACCTTCTACTCCTTCTTCACCCTCAAACCGCAAGGCGAGCACACCTGCGTCGTCTGCACCGGAACCGCCTGCTATATCAATGGGGCGAAGCAGATCCTGACCGGTCTGGAAGCGGCTCTCTGCGTCAAGCCCAAGGAGACCACCGCGGACGGCAAGATTTCTGTCCTGACCGCCCGCTGCCTCGGGGCGTGCAGCCTGGCGCCCGCCGTCATCGTGGACGGCAACGTCAAGGGCCACGTGAAGGTAGACGAGCTCGTGGCCGAGCTGGAGGCGATGTGAGCGAAATGCCCGCCACGGCGCGACCGAACCACCGCCGCGTGACTACGGAAGAGAATCACGAAGGTCCGCCGCGCGCGTCGGCGTACGTGTGCGAGGCCGCCAGTTGCATGTCGGCCCAGGCCCACGAAATCACACTGCGTCTCGGCGAGCGTGCCGCGGCGGCCGGCCTGACCGATGTGATCATCAAGCGCGTCGGCTGCCTGGGGTTGTGTGCCGCAGGCCCGCTTGTAGAGATCAACGAGACAGGCCAACTCTTCAAGCAAGTCACGCCGGACAACGTCGACGGCATCCTCAAGGCGCTCAAGAACGCGAAGCGGACCGACACGCGGCAGCCCCAGGGCCCCTTCTTCGAGAAGCAGCTCCGGGTGGTCACCGAGAACCTGGGCCGGATCGACCCCGAGAGCCTCGACGACTACGTCGAACGGGGTGGCTACGAAGCCCTCAAGCACGTGCTCCAGGAGATGACATCCACTGCCGTTCGTGACGAAATCACCAGCAGCGGCCTGCGCGGCCGCGGCGGCGCGGGATACCCCACGGGCCTCAAGTGGACCACGGTAGCGAAGGCCCAGGGCACTCAGAAGTACGTCATCTGCAACGCCGACGAGGGCGACCCTGGGGCGTTCATGGACCGCAGCGTCCTCGAAAGCGACCCGTTCCGCGTCCTCGAGGGTATGGCGATAGCCGCCTTCTCGGTTCACGCCACTGAGGGCTACATCTACTGCCGCGCGGAATACCCGCTCGCTGTCGCCCGGCTGCGGACGGCAATCCGGTTGGCCCAGCGGGCTGGGTTCCTGGGCGCCGGGATCGCCGACACATCCTTCAACTTCGACGTCCAAATCCGGCTCGGCGCCGGCGCCTTCGTGTGCGGCGAGGAGACCGCCCTGATCGCGTCGGTCGAGGGCCGTCGCGGCACGCCGCGACCTAGGCCACCCTATCCGGCCGTCCAGGGCCTGTGGGACTGCCCCACGCTAATCAACAACGTCGAGACTTACGCCAGCGTGCCCGCGATCCTGCGCAAAGGTGCGGAGTGGTACGCGGGGCTCGGCGCCGGAAAGAGTAAGGGCACCAAGGTCTTCGCTCTGGCGGGCCGAATCGTGAATACCGGCCTCATCGAAGTGCCGATGGGTACGACCCTTCGGGAGATCGTCTTCGACATCGGCGGCGGCCTCATCGATGGCCGGCCGTTCAAGGCGGTCCAAACCGGCGGTCCGTCGGGCGGCTGCATTCCCGCTGAGTTCCTCGACATGGCTGTGAGCTACGAGTCCCTCATAGAAGTCGGCTCGTTCATGGGATCCGGCGGCCTGATCGTCATGGACGACACGTCGTGCATGGTCGATGTCGCCAAGTTCTTCCAGGATTTCTGTCGCGAAGAGTCGTGTGGCAAATGCGTCCCATGCCGAGTCGGCACGACCCAGATGTACATGCTTCTCGATCTCATCACCCGCGGCGAGGCCACGATGGACGACCTGGCCCAGCTCGAACGGCTGGCCGGAATTATCCAGAAGACCGCGCTGTGCGGACTCGGCCAGGGGGCACCCAACCCGATCTTCAGCACGCTGCGCTACTTCCGAGATGAGTACCTGGCTCACATCGTGGACAAGGTCTGTCCCGCCGGCGTCTGCACGATTACCCCGGCGGAGGTTACGGCATGACCACTGTTTTCACTCTTCAGATCGACGGCAAGGATGTCGCCGGTTCGGAGGGCCAGACCGTCATGGAGGTGGCCGAGGAGAACGGGATCGATATCCCGGGCTTGTGCCACCTCGAAGGCATCCACGATCGCGGGGCCTGCCGCCTGTGCATGGTTGAGATCGCCGGCACACCCAAGCTCGCTGCGGCCTGCATGACCAAGATCGCTGAGGGCATGGACGTCACGGCCCACTCCGAGCGCCTCCTGGAGTACCGCCAGGCCATCACCGAGATGATGTTCGTTGAACGCAACCACGTCTGCGCGGTTTGTGTGGCCAACAACCACTGCGAGCTGCAGGACATGGCCGCCGACCTCGAACTGACCCATTTCGATCTGCCGCGGATCAGCCCCAAGTTGGACATCGACGCCAGCCACCGGCTCTTCGCCATCGACCACAACCGCTGCATCCTGTGCCTGCGCTGCGTCCGCGTCTGCGACGAGATCGAAGGCGCGCATACCTGGGATGTCATGCACCGGGGCCTCGATACCCGAGTCCAGACGGACATGGGAATCCCCTGGGGCGACTCCACCACCTGCACGAGCTGCGGGAAGTGCGTCCAGGTCTGCCCGACCGGCGCCCTCTTCGAAAAGGGGCGCGCCGTGGCATCAGGTAGCAAGCACCAGCGGCCCTTCCTGCCGTGGCTCAAGGTCGTCAAAGAGGAGCGTGGTCTGTGAGCAAGCCTCGCGTCGCCACCGTCTGGCTCGATGGCTGCTCGGGCTGCCACATGTCCCTGATCGATCTGGACGAGCGACTGCTCGACATCTTCGAGCGAGCCGACCTCGTCTACGGTCCTCTTGTCGACTTCAAGGAGTTCCCGGAGAACGTCGACGTCTGCCTGGTCGAGGGCGCCGTGTCCAGCGAGGAGGACCTCCACAAGATCAAGTTGGTCCGAGAGCGCACCAAGACACTGGTCTCGTTCGGCGACTGTGCCGTCACCTCCAACGTCCCGGGCATGCGGAACCCGATCGGGGTCGCGCCCCTGCTGGATCGGGCCTACCTGGAGAACGTGACGCTCAACCCGCACATACCGTCGGACATCGTGCCCAAGCTCCTGCCAACCTCGACGCCGGTTCACCGGGTGGTGAAAGTCGACGTCTTCCTGCCGGGCTGCCCGCCATCTGCCGACCTAATCTACAACTTGCTCGATGACCTGCTGGCCGGTCGCGTCCCTGACGTGGCCGGGGCCCGGTTCGGTCGCTGACGGGAGCCAACATGAGCCGAACCATCGTCATTGATCCTGTCACGCGGATCGAGGGCCACTCCAAGATCACCATCCAGCTCGACGACCGCGGCGAGGTCGTCGACGCCCATTTCCACGTCACCCAGTTCCGCGGGTTCGAGCGCATTACCCAGGGCCGCCCGGTCCACGAGATGCCTGCCCTCATGTCCCGCATATGCGGCATCTGCCCGGTCAGCCACCTCATCGCGTCCGCCAAAGCGGTCGATGACATTCTCGCCGTCGAGCCGCCTCCTACCGGTGCGGACCTGCGCCGAATCATCAACCTCGGCCAGATCGTGCAGTCCAACGCGCTGTCGTTCTTCCACCTCTCGGCGCCGGACCTGCTGTTCGGTTTCGACGCGGATCCGGCCAAGCGGAACATCATCGGCCTGGCGCGGGCGAACCCGCAGCTGGCCAGGGACGGCATAGCGCTTCGCAAGTGGGGCCAGCAGATCATCGAATGGCTGGGCGGCAAGCGAATCCACCCGGAGTGGATCGTCCCGGGCGGCGTCGCTCAGCCGCTCACCGCCGAGGTCCGAGACCGGATCCTGGCCGGCGTCCCGGAGGCGATCGCGGCCGTCGAGCGGGCAATCGCCTGGTACAAGACGGACATGCTGCGCTGGGAGGAAGAGGCGTCGAGCATGGGCAACTTCCGCTCGGCATTCATGAGCCTCGTCGACCGCAACGGCAACGTGGACCACTACGACGGCTGGCTGCGCGTCATCGACGCCGACGGCAAGTTCCTTGCCGATCGGATCGATCCGCACACCTTCAACGACTACATCGGCGAGACCGTTGAGCCGTGGTCGTACCTGAAATCGACTTACTGGAAGGCGCTGGGCTATCCGGACGGCATTTACCGGGTCGGCCCGCTTGCCCGCGTGAACGTGGCCGAGCGGATGGGCACGCCGCGCGCCGACGAGGAGCTCGACCGGTTCCGCGGTCGCGTCGGCCGCGTGGCCGGTTCGTCGTTCCACTACCACTATGCGCGCCTCATCGACACGCTTCACAGCATCGAGAAGGTCGAGTCGCTTCTGCGAGGCCCCGACATCCTGTCGACGCACGTCCGGTCGCGGGCCGAGGTCAACCGCAACGAGGGCATCGGCGTCTCCGAGGCGCCTCGCGGCACGCTCATGCACCACTACAAGGTTGACGACGACGGCATCGTGCTGTGGGCCAACCTGATCATCGCCACGGGCCACAACAACATGGCCATGAACCGGGCCGTCCAGCAGGTGGCACGTCACTACGTCAAGGGCGACAAGCTTGAGGAGCCGATGCTCAACCGAGTCGAGGCGGTCATCCGCTGCTACGACCCGTGTCTCAGCTGCTCGACGCACGCCCTGGGCCAGATGGCCCTCCGGATCCAACTCCTGGGCCCCGACGGAGCGATCCTGGACGACCTCGCCCGGTAATGGATGCCGGCGACGGCGGCGCCAGTGGCGAGAGCGGCACGAGTCGTGATGCCGGAGGCGCGCTGGTCATCTGTTACGGCAATGCCCTGCGCAGCGACGATGGCCTGGGCTGGCACGCGGCTGCCCGCCTGGCAGAGGATCCACGGCTCAAGGGAGCTCAGGTGCTTTGGCGACACCAGCTGACCCCGGAGCTGGCCGTGGACGTCAGCCACGCGTCGCTGGTCGTCCTGGTGGACGCGAGCGTCGGTGAAGACCCCGGTGCCATCTCGGTCCGGCGCCTGCTCGACGCCACACCCGCCGACGGATCGGCCTGGTCGCACCACCTCGGGCCGGCAGAATTGATCGCCCTGGCGCGCGAGCTGTGGGGCGCCTCTCCACCGGTCTTCATAGTCAGCGTTGGCGCAGCCAACCTTGATCTCGGCGATCGTTTGTCGCCTGCGGTGGAACAGGCGCTCCCGGGCTTAGTCGACGCCGTCGCGGCGATCGTGGCTGCCCACGGCCGGCCGGCCTAGTCGCCTAGCGCTCGATGGTCAGGAACCGGTCGGCGTCAGGGCCGGCGGAGCCGTCCAGGACTGCAGCGCCTTCCTGTAGTTGACCCTCTCGAAGGCGGAGGGGTCCGGCACAGTCGCCTGGCTCGCGCTGCCTCGAAGCTGAACGACCGACTCGTATTCGTGGTCGGCCATCCATACCCGAAGCTCGGCCTCGACGACGCGTACGTATCCGGGGCCATGCCGCAGCAGCGCCGAGGTCATCATGGCCACGTCGGCACCCACGAGGAGGCCCTTGACGACGTCCGTGCCCGTGTGAACCCCCGAGCTGGCTGCCAGCGACACCTTCGGGCCGAGTTGAGGTCGAAGGATCGCGATCCAGCGCAGCGGCAGCCGCAGGTCGGCCGAGTGGCTCAGCTCCACCCGGGCAACCACGTCGAGGGTCTCGAGGTCGAGGTCCGGCTGGTAGAAGCGATTGAACAGGACCAGGCCATCGGCGCCACGGCCGATCGCCTGGCCGGCGAAGTTGGCGAGTGCCGAGTAATACGGGCTGAGCTTGACGGCGAGGGGGATGGTGATCGAAGCGCGCACCGCGGCGATCAGGTCGAGATCCGCCGCGTCCATGTCGGCGGCGCTCATGCCCGGGTTGGCCGCGACACGGTAGAGGTTGAGCTCCAGCGCGTCGGCACCGGCATCCTGCATCAGCCGGGCGTAGCGCACCCATCCGCCATTGGTTGTGGCATTGAGACTGGCGATCACAGGCACCGTCGACTGATCTTTGATCTGCGCGAGACGGGCCAGGTAGCGGTCTCCGACGCCGGGGAGCGACTCGATCGTGGGGAAGTACTCGAGGGCTTCGGCGAATTGCCCGGAGCCAACTTCGAGCGAGCGGTTGAGTTCGATCTCCTCGTTGAGGATCTCCTCCTCGAACAGCGATGGCAGGACGATCGCGCCGACGCCGGCCTCGTCGAGAAGCCGTGCCGTTTCGGGCTCGCCGGTCGACGGTGACGCTGACGCCACGATCGGCGAGCGTAGCTTGAGGCCGAGATAGCTGGTGCTCAGATCGACGCTCACGCTTGATCCTCCACCGTGGCGTCCAGCCGAGGTTCCTCGATGTGCGGAATGGTCTGGTGGATCCCCGCCAACTGTTGGTAGTAACGCCAGCGCTCGTCCGCGTCGGCCTGACCGAGTGCCGCCAACTCGGCTGCCCGTTCGGGGTTCGTTCGCTGGAGGATCGCGAAGCGGGTCTCCGTCGCTACGAAATCCTTGATCGGGATCGATGGCGCGCTGGAGTCCAGCTTGAACGGCTGTCCCCCTTCGGTCTCGCTGGGCTGATAGCGGTACAACGGCCAGTAGCCGCTCTTGACCGCGTCCTTCTGGTGGGACATCGACTTGGACATATCGATGCCATGGGCGATGCATGTGCTGTAGGCAATGACGAGCGACGTACCCGGCCAGGCGTCTGCCTCGAGGAGCGCCTTGGTGGTGTGGGCGTCGTTGGCGCCCATCGCGATCTGGGCGACGTAGACGTTGCCGTAGGCGCGGGCGATTGCGCCCAGGTCCTTCTTGCCCGTGGCCTTGCCGGCGGCCGCGAACTTCGCCACCGCGCCGCGCGGCGTGGACTTCGAAGCCTGCCCACCCGTGTTCGAGTAGACCTCCGTGTCGAGGACAAGGATGTTGACGTTGCGACCGGAGCTGAGGACCTGGTCCAGGCCGCCGAAGCCGATGTCGTAGGCCCAGCCGTCGCCGCCGATGATCCAGATTCCATGGCGGACGAGGTCACCGGCGAGCGCCAGCAGATGCTGGGCGTCGGTGCGGCTGGCGCCGTCTACGCCCGCAAGCTTCTCGCGCAACCGGGCTACTCGACCGCGCTGGAGTTCGATCTCCGGTTCCGTGTCCTGCTTGCTATCGAGAAGTCCGTGGACGAGATCCTCGCCCACAACCGAAGCGAGGCGCGTCAGGAGGTTTCGGGCATGGTCGTGCTGGGCGTCGAGCGCCAGCCGCATGCCCAAACCGAACTCGGCATTGTCCTCGAAGAGCGAGTTATTCCAGGTCGGCCCTCGGCCAGCCGAGTTCACCGTCCACGGTGTGGTCGGCAGGTTGGCGCCGTAAATCGACGTACAGCCGGTGGCGTTGGCGACGACCATCCGGTCGCCGAAGAGCTGGCTGATGAGCCGCAGGTACGGCGTCTCGCCGCAGCCGGCACACGCGCCGGAGAACTCGAAGAGCGGCTCCAGCACCTGCGAGCCCTTGACGGTGTCGTGCGCCAACAGGCTTCGATCAAGTTGCGGGATCGACAGGAAGAAGTCCCAGCTGCGTCGCTCGACGTCGGCGTGGTCTTCGATGGGCTCCATGTTGATGGCCTTGTGGCTCGAGTCGGTCTTGCTCTTGGCCGGGCAAACGTCGACGCAGACGCCGCAGCCGGTGCAGTCGTCCGGCGCAACCTGGATGGTCAGCCGGTGGTCGAGCAGCTCCCGCGACTTGAATTCCTTGCTCAGGTAGCCGGTAGGGGCGCTTGC
>JAYUDR010000088.1:0-2163 GCA_043739665.1 Chloroflexota bacterium | reverse complement strand
GGGGCGGGCGCGGGACGGGCGCGGGACGGGCGCGGGACGGGCGCAGGGCGGGCGCGGGATTACCTCAACGCCGTCCCGGGCGACACTAAACGGAGGTTCGAGTCGCCGATCCACCTGCGGCGACCTGTAGGGAGTCCGGCGGCGGCCAGGCCACGCTCAGACGGTGTCTCCGATGTTCCCGCCAGGCCCTCGAAACGCATGAATGCCCACGTAGTGCCGCCCGGAGCGACATTGAGCAGCGATGCGGCCGATCCCGGTCGCTAACGCCGCCCGGAGCGACGTTGAGCAGAAATGGGCTCCAAGGGGCCGCGCCACGCGCCACGCAGCCGCTCGGCGAGTCCGGCGCCCTGCAACTCGGCGCTGCCCGACGGCGCGGCGCGCCACGCTGCTCGCCCGCCCCGGCGCCGAGCCGCCAGAACGCGGTCAGACGGTCTCGATCGGCGCCCTCTGCGCATCCCTGACCGCAGTGGTGACCAGGTACTCGGCGCCGTGCTGGAGCTCGCGGTAGAGGCGCTCCACGTTGGCCAGCGTGTCGATTTCGTTCGGGCTCTTGTCCGTCCGGAGGGCGACGATGCGCGGAAACCTCAGGGCGAAGCCCGACTGGTGACGAGAAGAACGCTGGATGACGTCGAAGGCGACCTCGACCACGACCAGCGGCTCGACTTGCCGGAACCGGCCCATATGCCGGACGGTGTGCGCCTCGAACCAGGCCGTCATCTCGGCGATCTCCGCATCCGTCAGCCCGGTATAAGCCTTGCCGATCGTGACCAGCCGATCGGCCGCTTCATCGCGGACGGCGAACGTGTAGTCCGACAGCACGGCGTGGCGCTTGCCGTGCCCAACCTCAACGCCGACAACGACGCAATCGAGCGTCGCCAGGGCGCGCTTCATCTTGAGCCAGCCCTGGCCTCGGCGGCCGGGGGAATACCCGCAATTCGGGTCTTTGACCATCAGGCCTTCGTTGCGTCGGGCTCTGGCCTCGGCGAACACACTGTCCAACTCCTCGACGGACGAGGCGGTGACGAGATGCGAGAGCGCGAAACGACAGCCCGACTCTGCCGCCGGCAGGCCCAACGACTCGAGGCGACGGCGGCGCTCCGTCAGCGGAGCCCCCAGGAGCGGGAATATGGCGGCCGAGGCCGTACCGTTCGCGGCCGAGGCCGTACCGTTCGCGGCCGGTCCGTGGCGGCCGTTGCCCGACTCCGCGCGGTCATGCGAGCGCGGCCCGATCGCCAGCAGATCGAAGGCGACATAGACCACCGGAACCTCGGCCTGCAGCGCCACCGTAGGGCCCTTGCGGCCGAGCCGGGCCTGGAGCGTCAGGAAAGGTAGGACGTGGCCGTCGGCGTAGGCCAGGATTTCGCCGTCCAGGATGCCGTCCCAGTCCATCGGCCGGGCCGCCTCGATGATCTCCGGGAACTGGTCGCTAACGTCGTGCAGGTCGCGGCTGTAGAGCCGGACGTCGGACCCGCGGCGGTGGAGTTGGGCGCGGATGCCGTCGTACTTGTCCTCCACCCAGACCGTCGGCCCCAGGCGGGACATGATCGCGGCAGCGTCCTCGGACGGCGAGGCGAGCATGAACTTGATCGGGTGCAGGAGACACAGGCGCGCTTCGTGCAGTCGCTCTTCCCGCGCCAGTACCGCGGTCTCGCCCGTATCGCCAGTCAGCATCATGGCCATGCTCACAACCGGCTGCGGGTAGTCGAAGGCTTCGGCGAGGGCCGCTTCCAGGAGCCCCTCGCGCAGGCCGATGCGCAGCTCCCCGGTCAGAATCTTGACCACGTACTTGGCCGTGAGCGCGTCGCAACGTTCCAGCAACCCGGCCAAGACGGCGCCCTTGGCGGCCGGCCCTGGTGCGACCTCGATGGCGGCAAATGCCTCCGCCACTTCCACGAGCGTCGGGGAGAGGTCCGGGTCCGGGGCTTCCGGCCGCAGCGCCAAAACATCAGCCACGGCCTGGCCCAGGTCAGAACTGCGATCGTAGGCTTCGCCGAGGGCTCCGGCAGGCGCCCCGGCCAGGTGGCTTACCACGGCCGCGATCGTGGCCCAGCCCAGGCCGATCGACCGCTGATCCACCTCCGCAAACGGCCGCCCGGCCAGGAAGGTGGCAGCCGCGCGCAACTCGGGAGCCGGCAGGAGCGCCAGATACCGTGCGAGCAGCGA
>JAYUDR010000087.1:0-5798 GCA_043739665.1 Chloroflexota bacterium | reverse complement strand
GGCCGGCGGTCCTGGCCGAGCATCTCCGGACGGTGTTGTTTGCGCCGGAGGAGATGCTCCTTGTCGTCGGCCCGCCGGCGCTGCGGCGCGCCGCTCTGGACACACTAACCACCCCCCACGATCGGAGCTATGCATCCAACCTGGCGACGTATGGTCGCGCCCTGCAGCAGCGCAACAGTCTGCTGCGAGCAATTCGCGAGGGTGGAGCCGAGCCCGATCAGCTCCGGCTGTGGGACGAGCCGTTCCTGGTGGCCGGGTCTGCGATCGTGGCGGCGCGGCTGCGCCTGCTGGACGTGCTGGCGGAACCACTCGCCGCAGCGCACCGCGAGATCGCCCCGACTGAGGAGCGGCTCACGGCCAGCTACTTGTCCAACGCGGCGCCACTCCCCGGAGAGGGGCCGCGTGAGGCCTTGACGCGGCGGCTCCACGAAACCTCCGCCAAAGAGTTGTGGAACGGCTCGACACTCATCGGGCCGCACCGCGACGACATGGTCTTCGGTATTGGCGGTCGAGACTTGTCCACCTTTGCCTCTCGCGGCCAGCAGCGCACGGCCATTCTTGCCCTCAAGCTGGCCGAGTTGGACCTTCTGACCGAACTCGACGGGAAACCGCCGCTCCTGCTCCTCGACGACGTCTTCAGCGAGCTGGATCCAGCCCGGCGGGGCCACCTCGTTCGGCGCATTGCAGAGCTGCCACAGGTACTGATTACGACGACCGATCCAGATGACATAGATGCCGATCTGCGCCGCCAGGCTCGGGCCTGGCGAGTCATCCCGGGCGAGGATCCTGCGGGCGAGGCCGGCGGGGCCAGAGTCGTGGAGGGCGGGAAGTGAGCGGTCCGAGCCGCCGCCCTGGTGCTGGCCGCCCTCGGGATCCCAGGACCGCCGATCCCCGGCCTGATGGGAAGCCGCGCGGCATGGAACGGCTGGCCGACCTGCTGCCTCAGACCATGCGCCAGTTCGGTCTAGAGGACCAGCTCGAGCAAGCCAGGGCGGCCGCGGCATGGTCGCGGGTCATCGAGGAACGTGTCCCGGCAGCCGTGGACGCGTGCCGGCTCGTCGACCTGGGCAATGGCATCGCCACGATTGAGACCGACGAGCCAATCGTGGCCCAAGAGATCCGCCTACGGGCGCCGGAACTTCTGACCGTCCTTCGCGGCGCAATCAGGACCCCCATCCGTCAGATCCGGGTCACGACGCGACACGTATAATCGCCACCTGCCAACGCCGGTTCGGCCGCCTGGGATGCGGCCGGGTCACATGGGCATACCAGTCCCACCGCTAGCAGCCGCCAATGGCCGTCCGTCTCCACATGAATCTCGGCGTCGTTGCCGAGCCACAACGCCTACCCGATTCTGCCGACACGGTGATCGTGGTTGAGCCAAACATCGGCTCTACGTCGCGGACCAAGGGCAACCTGTATCTGCTCGTCACAGCGACGGGCGGGCGAAAGCTGCGCGAAGCCACCAAGATCGTCGCCGAACAGATTCGCGACGACTACTACTACGACCTATCGGCCGGCATCTCTGGGTGCCTGCGGAAGGCCGTGCAGGCTGCCAACAAAGTCCTGCTCCACTCGCCCGAGCGACCAACAGCCGGTCCCGGCGAGCCGCCCCCCATCGGCCTCGCCTTGGCCGTGGTCCGGGGCAATGAGCTATACGTCGCCACGCTCGGCCCTGCGGAGGCCTACCTCGTCAGGCAGGCTCGCCTGCTGACGCTGCCAGACCCGAGCCCCGATAGTGGTTTGCCTGCGGGTGACATCGACGGTCCAGACGTATGGCACGGCGAGATAGCCGCCGGCGACTGCTTGATCCTGATTTCGCCCAACGTCACCAGGCGAATCGGCCTCGGCCCGATCCAGGATGCTGTCATGCAGCTTCATCCGCAGGCTGCCGTCGAGGAGATCCACCGCCAGTTCGGCTCCGGCAGCCTGGGCAGCACAGGCGGCGACGGCATCCTCTTCGTCGAGGCGTCGGAGGTGGCGTCCACACACAAAGTGGCACCTCTCAAGCCCGTCTGGCCGGGCGACTCAATGGCCGGCGCTCCAGAGCGCTCGCCGATCCCGCTGGCGGACGTTGTCAGCGGCAGCGTGGCCACAGCCCAGATGTCGGCGCGCCACGCCCAAGTTGCGGCCGACAGCTGGCTCCGACGCGGCGTCTACAGCATCTTCGACCGCATGCCGCAGCGAGAGATGTCGCGGGGCCGCGTGACTTCCGTGATCGTTCGGCGCGAGCGCCAGCAGCGGGCGGCCATTGGGGTCGTCGGCCTACTGACCATCATCGGCCTCATCGGCACCAGCATGTACTTCCTTTCCGGCGCAAGTCAGCCCGACAAAATCGACGTCCAACAGAAGGCGCAACAGGCCTTCGCTAAGGCTCAAGCGGACATCGCCGCCGTGTACGGAAAACTCCCCGATCTTCTGTCGAGTGACCCCAGGAAGGCGGGCGACTACCTCAAGGATGCCTACGCGCAGCTCAAGGTGGCCGAGGACAACGCCTACACGCCCGCCCAGCTCGCCGGTCTTCACGCTCAGGTGACTGCCGGCCTCAACCGCTTCTACAACGTCACCACCATCCAGCCGCAGGTAGTGGCCTCTCTCGGGACGGATGACCTGACAGGAGCCGTCCTGGGGCCACCCACGGACGTCGCGGCCTATGTCCTCGATAAGACGGCCGGCACGGTCTACCGGATCAGTCTCGACACTGGCGCCACGATCCCCGTCATTCAGGTCGGTCACGAGCCAATCAATAGTGGGTCGACCATGGGCAATCCTCGTCTGCTCACCACCGGCGGGCCCGACGTCCTGATCCTCGATGACTTCAACTCGCTGTGGCGTTGGCGGCCGGCTGACAAGACGGGGCGTGGAACACCGGTCAAGGTCAACATCCCGGACAACAGCACCTGGGGCAACGGAACCCGAGCGATCGGCACCTTCATCGTCAACTCGCAGCGTGGCCAGTACAACATCTACGTCGTGGTCCCGAGCGCGAACCAGATCCTCAGGTACCAGCCCGCCCTCGACGGCGGCAGCTACCCGACGGAAACGCGAGCCAACTACCTGAGCGTCGGGATGGACCTCAGCAGGGCCGATGACATGTACGTCGACGGCAAGATATACCTGGTCGACGGCGGCAAGATCACCCAATACGAAAGCGGCCAGGCGAGCCGCTGGTCTCCCGACAAGCCCCTGGATATAGAGCTCCGGCCGAAGGCGCCGGTATACACGCGCCTGACGGCCGATAATTCGGCCCAGGACCTGGGCACCTTCTACGCCTACGATGGCCCCAATCGCCGAGTCGTCGCCTTCAAGAAGAGTGACGGCAGCATCGTCGGCCAGTACATCGTTCCGTCAACGATGAATTGGTTCTCCGCCCTGACCGGCATGTTCGTCATCCCCGGCGTTGGAACCGCCTCTCCCACGCTGTACTGGACCGAGGGCAGCAATCTCATGCGCGCCTACCTGGGCCCGCAGGGCGAGGCGCCGGCCGCAACCCCATCGCCCAGCGTCAACCCCATATCATCGCAGTCCGTACCGACCAAATCCAACCTGCCGTCGGCACGGCCGAGCGCGAGTCTCAAGTAGCTGGCGTAGGTGAGCGGATCGGGCTCACGCAGCGGGCGCCACTCGGCGCCCGGAGTGGGATAATCGGGCCATGCCAGAGTCGCTCGCCGAAGTGGTTGTCGAGAGCGTTCGAGTCCATATGCTCTCGAGTCAGCACGTCGTCCTGCTCAAAGAGACGGACAGGGAGCGCTACCTGCCGATTTGGATCGGCCCGTGGGAGGCGAACGCCATCGCCGCGCGCCTGCAGGGCGTAACGCCCGAACGGCCCCTGACTCACGACCTCTTCGCCACGACCCTTGGGCTACTGGGTGTGGAGTTGCGTCGGGTCATCGTCTCCAGCCTGACGGAGGAGACGTTCCATGCCACCCTGGAGCTCGAGAGAGATGGTCAGACGTATGCCGTCGATGCCCGGCCTTCGGATGCCCTGGCTCTGGCGGTTCGGACGGGCGTGCGGATCTACGCCTCCATCGAAGTACTGGACCGGGCGGGCGTCGAGCCCGACTCTCAGGTCGACCAGCGCCTCGAGGTCTTCCGCGAGTTCGTGAATTCGCTCGGCCTGGACCTGGACGAAGAACATCGTGAAGGCCCTGGCTCGGGCCAACCGCCCCGCCAGTAACCGGGCCGGGCCGCGGCCGGCTGCCAGCCGCAGCCGCGTGGTCCTAGCCGAGGATCGGCTCGCCTCGTCGCATACCCTCGCCCCGCCCGAACCACAGCCGGAACCTTAGCGACCAGAAGTCGCGGACAGCCCGGAAGACAACCGAGGGTTTGGCCCCGGTCGGCGAACCGGCCGTGCGTGCGTAATGCGGCACGCCCACCTCCGCAAGCCTGCGTCCCTCGAAGCGGAGCTTGATTAGCAACTCCGCTGTGAAGAAGGCTCCGCCGGACGAAACGCGGATCGGGGTCAACGACTCACGCTTGAAGAGCTTGCAGGCACAGTCGATATCGCGGACTCGCACGCCGAAGAAGATCCGGTTTGAGAAGCGGTATACGCGGGCGTACCAGCGCCGAATGGGCGGATCGGCTCGCTTGAGGCGGAAGCCGACCACCACGTCCGGGGAGTCGGCCCCGGCCATGCGCGTGGTCAGTCGACCCACATCGGCCACCTTGAACTGGCGGTCGCCGTCGATGAAGGCGATCAGCTCGTAGCGGGCGGCGTGGAAGCCGGAGCGGAGAGCGGCTCCGTAGCCGAGATTGGTGGGGTGATGCACGACTCGAAAAACGTCCGGATGCTTCCGGGCCAGCTCATCGGCTATGGCTGCGGTACGGTCGCGCGAGCCGTCGTTGACGGCGATGATCTCGAACTTCTCGGCCAGGGCGGGCAGTGCGCCGAGCGCCTCCTCCACAAGGGCCTCGAGGTTGGCCTCTTCGTTGTGGGCCGGGAAGAAGAACGACAGCTCCGCGACCCGTGGCGGCCTCGAGGCCGTTTCGCCGGATTCACCCGGCCCGTCGGAAGAGCCCGTCTGCCCTGGATCCTTGCTCGCGCTCACTGCGTTCCTTTCACCGGTCCTGTTGCTCAGTCGATGCTAGCGCTCTTGGCCGGCGCGAATGAGTGAAATTCGGTACCGAGCCCGCACGTCCGATTCGATCGTTCGGAGTCCGTGGATCCGCCGAATCCCATTCGGTGGGCACCGGCTTCGAAATGGATCGCCGGGCGCCGCGCTAAGGACAGACTACCGGCCCCGTTTTGGCCGTGACCTCCTTGATCGAAGACCCGTTGGGAATCCGAAAATCCTTCATCTCGTAGAAGTGGCTCAGGTTGTCCATTCCGTCGCAGTTCCACGGGAATCGCAGGAGGAACACGGGTCGCTGGCCGAGGTATCTGTCAATGACGTCCCACACCTCGCCCAGGTTGTCGCCCGCCGCCACGCGCATCGTGTCGTCCACTATGTAGACATCCGGGCGCAAGCCCTCGACCTTCTGGCCGTACCAGAGCGCCGTCGAGTCGTACCAGTTGCTAACGATCACCGAGTTCGCTGGGAGGCCGCCCTGATCGGCCGTCATGAGCACGGCCCGCATCCAGGTTTCTCGCCCGGTCTGATTGGCCTGGCTCACTCCGCCGGGGTGGTCTCTATCCAGGACGTGCTGCCGCTCGGGAGCGATGGTCACGCTTGCGAGGATGAGGGTTACCGCAGCCACGGCCTCGATTGTCACCAGCGCGACCGCCTGCCAGGAGCGGCTATTGGCCCGGGTCGGCTCGACGGGGGGACCTTCGCGGGTCGTCTCGTCATCTGGGCTCG
>JAYUDR010000086.1:0-5804 GCA_043739665.1 Chloroflexota bacterium | reverse complement strand
TTGAGCGGCTCCACGCCCTGGTAGATGCGGGCGAACTCGGTGATGTCGGGCAGCTTCTCCTCGATGACCTTGCGGCCGAGGTGGCGCACGTCCAGGTACAGGTAATCCTTGCCGCCGATACCGCGACCGGCCCGGATCTCCTGGTACATCGCCCGGCTGACCATGTCGCGCGGCGCCAACTCCATGAGCTTGGGCGCGTAGCGCTCCATGAAGCGCTCGCCCAGGTCGTTAAGGAGCGTCCCGCCCTCGCCCCGGGCCGCCTCCGAAAGCAGGATGCCGATGCCCACGATCCCGGTCGGGTGGAACTGGAAGAACTCCATGTCCTGGAGCGGGACGCCGTGGCGGTAGCAGAGAGCCACGCCGTCGCCGGTCAGGCTGTGGGCGTTCGAAGTGATGCGGAACATCCGCCCGAAGCCGCCGGTTGCCATCAGGACAGCCTTGGCGCTGAAACTGTGGAGCTGGCCGTCGGCCACGCGGTATGCCACCACGCCGGCGGCCCGCCCGCCTTCGTTCGGCTCGCCGCCCTCGAAGAGGAGGTCGACGACCTGGTACTCGTCGAAAAACTTGACGCCGTACTTGATGCATTGCTGGTAGAGCGTCTGCAGGATCATGTGGCCGGTCCGGTCGGCCGCGAAGCAGGCCCGTCGAACGGGCGCCTCGCCGAAGTTGCGAGTGTGTCCGCCGAACTTCCGCTGGTCGATCTTGCCTTCGGGCGTGCGGTTGAAGGGCAGGCCCATGTGTTCCAGCTCGATGACCGTCTCGATGGCCTCGCGAGCCAGCACTTCGGCCGCGTCCTGGTCGACCAGGTAATCGCCACCTTTGACGGTGTCGAACATGTGCCACTCCCAGCTGTCCTCCTCGAGGTTGCCGAGAGCCGCGCAGACGCCACCCTGGGCGGTGCCGGTGTGGGAACGTGTGGGATAGAGCTTGGTCAGGACGGCGGTGTTGACGCCTTCGCGGGCCAGCTCGAGAGCGGCCCACAGGCCGGCCCCGCCGGCGCCGACAACAATCGCATCGAACGGATGGTCCATCGTCTAGTTCCCCGGCAACTTCACGGTGAAGACGACCATGGTCCCCATTGCGAATACCGCGGCGCCCACCAGGTACAGGACCGACAGGACCAGCGTGCGTTTGCCGCCCTTGAGGTAGTCCATCGTCACCGTCCGCACGCCGAGGAAGGCGTGGGACAAGACGAAGACCAGCAACAGCCAATCCAAGCCGCGGCGAAAGACGTTGTTCCAGGCCTCGGCGAAGATCCAATTCGCGGTCTGGTCCTTGGGATCGCTCAGGAAGTGCTGCACGCTGAAATGGGTCAGGGCCAGGACGAAGAGCGCCACCCCCGACAATCGCATGTAGTACCAGGCCGCCAGCTCGAAGCCGCCACTTTGCGGGCGGGGCCGGCCGGAGCGCGAATACAGTGCCATCTCGACGCTCCTCTACAGGCCCAAGGCCGGTCGCATGATGATGAAGGCGCCGGGCAGTCCGACGACGATGAAGATGCCCCAGTTCACGTACCAGATCTGCTTGTGGTAGATGGTCAGCCGCGGCCAGAAGTCCATCAACAGGATCCGGATGCCGTTAAGCGCGTGGTAGAAGAGGGCGGCCCCGATGAGGACCTCCATCATCCGGCCGAGCGTGCTGGCGTAGAACTTCAGGAGATCGTCATAAGCCTTCGGGTCCGCACCTGCGAGGAAAATGTCGAAGACGTGCAACAGCACGAAGGCGAAGATGGCTAGGCCCGAGACGCGGTGGAACGCCCAGGCCACCATGCCCTCGGAGCCGCGATAGCGAAACAGCATGCAGCCTCCCGAACCTTCTTTGACCGGCCTCAACCTATTCCGATGGCGAACCGGCCGCTGCGTGACCAGGTTTGGCGGATTTCGGCCCGCCGCGTCCGGCGAGCCGTGCCTGCGGCGCTAGGCCGCGCTAGATCCCGACTCGAGGCGAGCGACGATCGCATCGGCGAAGTCGCTCGTCCCGGCTGATCCCCCGAGATCGTACGTCACCGTGCGACCCTCGGCGATGACCGCTCGAACAGCTTCCTCGACGCGCTCGGCCGCGGCCTGCTCACCGATGTGGCGGAGCAGCAGCGCGCCCGAGAGCATGAGGGCGGTGGGATTGGCCTTGTTGAGGCCCGCGTACTTTGGAGCGGAGCCATGGACGGCCTCGAAGACTGCCTCATCGATGCCTATGTTGGCGCCCGGGGCGACGCCCAGACCGCCGACGAGTCCGGCGCACAGATCGCTCACAATGTCGCCGTACAGATTGGGCAGGACCAGGACGTCGTACAGCTCCGGCTTCTGGACGAGCTGCATGCACATGTTGTCGACGATGCGGTCCTCGAACGCGATCCTGCCCTCGTATTGGGCGGCGATGGTCCGGCAGCTCTCGAGGAACAGGCCGTCGGAGAGCTTCATTATGTTGGCCTTGTGGACGGCCGTGACCTTGTGGCGGCCGTTGGCGACGGCGTACTCGAAGGCGAAGCGGGCGATCCGCTCGGAAGCGGCCCGGGTGATGATCTTGATGCTCTCGGCTGCGTCCGGACCGACCATGTGCTCGATGCCGGCGTATAGGTCTTCGGTGTTCTCGCGAACGATGACCAGGTCCACGTTTTCGTAGCGGGTCTTGAGGCCGGGGATCGATCGCACCGGCCGGAGGTTCGCGTATAGGTTGAGCGTCTGGCGCAGGGCCACGTTGACGGAACGGAATCCCACCCCGACAGGCGTCGTGATGGGTCCCTTGATGGCGATCTTGTTGCGCAGGATCGAGTCGAGGACAGACTGCGGCAGAGGTGTCCCCTGCGTGGCTATCACCGCCTCGCCGGCCTCGACGATCTCCCACTTGAACTCGACACCAGAGGCGTCGAGAACTCGCCTGGTTGCCTCGGCCAACTCGGGACCGATGCCGTCGCCTGGAATAAGAGTCACTGTATGGGCCATGAGTGGAATTCTATCTAGAAGCCGACCCTCGCGGCAGCCGGGCCGAACGGATCGTCTGATGACTCGAATGGGTAGGCCGTGGGCCCAAACGTCGCCTAGGGCACCGTATGGCGCTCCTGCTACGATCACGGAGATAGCCGCCGGGGCAGCTGCCGACTCTGATATGCGCCTCCGGCTCGTGAGAATCTGGAGCTGCCGGGCGTGAAAATTCAGGAAGCTGACGCGAAGTCGCTGTTGCTGGCCCAGGGGCTGCCAGTTCCGGCTTGGGAATTGGCCCGCACTCCCGGCGAGGTTAAGGCGGCCGCAGGGCGCTTCTTCGACGCCGGCGACGCCAGAGTCGTGATCAAGGCGCAGGTCCTTGTGGGCGGACGGGGCAAGGCCGGCGGTGTGAAGCTTGCGGCCAGCCCTGACGAGGCGGCGGAGATTGGCTCCCGCATCCTTGGCATGGACCTCAAAGGGATCACCGTTCGCAAAGTCATCGTCGGGGGTGCCGTTGACATCGTCAGGGAGTACTACCTGGGCGCGATCATCGACCGGGCCAGCCGCCGGATCGTGCTCATGGCCTCTGCCGAGGGCGGCGTTGAGATCGAAGAAGTCGCTCGCGTCAACCCCGGCGCCATCCATCGAGTCGCCGCCGATCCGCAGCTGGGCCTCCTCGCCTTCCAAGCCCGCGGCCTCGGTCTAGCCATCGGACTGCGCGATAGCCTGCTGAGCCAGTTCGTAGCCATCGCTCAGGGCATCTACGCCACTATGAGGGCCAACGACGCGGACCTCGTGGAGATCAACCCGCTCGCAGTGGTTGCCGGGACCGCCACGGACGGCTCCGCCACGCAGAAGCTGGTCTGCCTGGACGCGAAAATCACGCTCGACGACTCCGGCTTGGCCCGCCATCCCACGCTCGAATCCCTCCGCGACAGCGAGGAGGAGGATCCAACGGACGCCCAGGCCCGAAAGCTCGGCATCAACTTCATTCGGCTGGATGGCACGATCGGCTGCATGGTGAACGGCGCCGGCCTGGCGATGACCACGATGGACCTCGTGAAGCATTACGGCGGCGAGCCTGCCAACTTCCTGGACGTGGGCGGTGGCGCCAGACGCGAAACTGTCTGCGGAGCGATGGAGCTCATCCTCGACGATCCCAACGTCAAGGCCATCCTGGTCAACATCTTTGGCGGGATCACGCGCGGCGACGAAGTCGCAGCGGGGCTGATCGAGGCTCGGTCATCTCAGTCGCGGGAGGTGCCCATGGTCGTCCGAATCGTGGGCACGAATGCTGAGGCGGCGGCCCGTCTCTTGCGGGAGGCAAATGTCGAAACGGCGACTTCGCTCGACGAGGCGGCCGAAAAGGCGGTAGCTCTGGCAAAGGGGGCAGCCCGATGAGCATTCTGGTCGGCACTGATACGAGGCTCGTCGTTCAAGGCATCACGGGGCGTGAAGGCGAGTTCCACACACGCGCCGCGATCGCCTACGGAACCAGAGTCGTGGCCGGGACGCGGCCGGGCAAGGGCGGCCAGAGGGCCATCGACGGGACCGTTCCCATCTTCGACACCGTGGCCGAGGCCGTGGCTGAGACCGGCGCGAACACATCGGTCATCTACATCCCGGCTGTCGGCGCCGCGGACGCGATCCTCGAGGCAGTCGGAGCAGGCATCAAGACCATCATCTGCATCACGGAGGGAATCCCGGCCCTGGACATGATTCCGGTCGTAGAGGCCACCCGGCTTGCCGGCGCGAGGCTGATCGGCCCCAACTGCCCCGGCGTCACGTCCCCCGGCCGGGCCAAGGTCGGGATCATTCCGGCCTCGATTCACAAACCAGGCCGAGTGGGCGTGGTTTCACGCTCGGGAACCCTCACCTATGAAGCCGTCCAGGCGATGACGGATGCGGGATTGGGCCAGTCCACATGCGTCGGCATCGGCGGCGACCCGATCATCGGGACCACTTTCCTGGACGTGCTGATGCTATTCCGAGACGATCCCGAAACGGAGGCGATTGTCATGATCGGCGAGATTGGCGGCTCGGCGGAGGAGGAGGCGGCCGCGTTTGCCGCCGTGCACCTCCGGAACGTGCCCATGGCCGCCTTCATAGCCGGCCGCACGGCACCGGCCGGACGGCGCATGGGTCATGCGGGCGCAATCATCTCTGGTGGATCCGGCACAGCGGCGGAGAAGATCGCTGCCCTCGAGGCCGCCGGCGTGCGCGTCGCCGACTCCCCGACTCAGCTACCCAAGCTGCTGCTCGAGGCCGGCTTCCGACCGTAAGGCGGCTAATACTCACACCCGTGGCCGACCCACCGCCCGGCGAACTAGATGACCTTAGTACCCGAGCTTGGTCCAGGCCGGGCCTCCGGGCGCCTCGATAAGCTCGACCAGCACGCCGTGGCAGCTCTTGGGGTGGACAAACGCGACCGGGCCCTCGCCGCCTTTGCGCGGGGCGACGTCGACAAGGGTCAGGCCCATTGCGGCCAGGCTGTCGAGCGCCGCCTGGATGTCCGGCACTTCGAAGCAGACGTGGTGGAACCCCTCACCCTTGGATTCGAGGAAGCGCGAGGAGCCGGTCGTGGTGTCGGTCGGCTGGACAAGTTCGATCTTAGTGTCGCCGACGTGCAGGAAGCCGATCTTGACATGGTCGTATGCCATGTCCATGACGGACTCCAGAGGGAGCCCGAGTTTGTCGCGATAGAGGTTAAGAGCGGCGTCGAGGTCACGAACGATGACCGCGACGTGGTGGATCTTTACGATCCCCAGTGCCTCGGGCAGTACGGACTTGAGCTGATCCATGACTCTCCTGCGACTAGTGAAACTGATTCCGGACCGAACAGGCGTTCGATAAGCACGAGGCCTGATCGCCGATGGGCACGCTAAC
>JAYUDR010000085.1:0-13960 GCA_043739665.1 Chloroflexota bacterium | reverse complement strand
CCCGGACGTGGTAGCCGCCCAGATTGACGTGCATCAGGCCCGGGATGAAGTCATCCTCGGCCGCGTTCTCGTAGTAGTAGCGGCCCTGAACCAGGCTGCTGGCGCAGTTGCCCACGCCGACGATGGCGACGCGGATCTTCTTGCCCCGGGCGGGGGTGGCTGCGGTTCCCGCTCCGGGCGCCAAAGCCACGCTGGCGTGGCTCGCGTGAGCGGCGTCGCTGCTGATCTTCTCTGTCACTGTGGTCTTTGCTCCTCTTTGCGAAGCTGCGGGCGCAAACCCGTCGTGGTGCCAAAACAACGAGCCTTTATATAAAGGCTCGTTGATGTTAGGTCGGGCGCCTGCGGGTGTCAAGACAACGAGGGGCGCGGACGGCGCTCAGATCGGCCGACCTGGCCGGGGACCCATCCGAGAGGCCAGGATGCCGGCCACGATGACGAGCCCTCCCAGGATCTGTCCGACGACGATTGCCTCGCCCAGGAATGTCGCAGCGAGACCGACCGCGAAGGCCGGCACCAGGAACTGGAAGAGCATTACCCGCGTTGGACCGAGGACCTTGATGGCGGCGAAGACGACGACGTTCGCCGCCGCCGCGGGCACCAGGGTGCAGAAGGCCAACAAGCCCACAGTGCCGAGACCGACGTGCGACGGCTCAAACTGTGGAAGCTCCATCACGGCCACGGGAAGCATCCCCAGACAGCCAAAACCTATGGCCCACGTCGCCGTCCGCAGAGGAGAGTGGCGGCGCAGGACCGGCGCCCCGAAGGCCACGTAGCAGGCCCAGCAGACTGTGGCCACGAAGGTCATAAGGTCGCCTCCGGAGGCACCGGTGAAGCCAAAGCCATGCGTAGCTCCCACCACCGCCACCGCCCCCGATAGCGAGATCGTGGCGCCGACCAGCTTCCATCGAGACAGCGTGTCCGAGCCAACAGCCGCAGCGATCAGCATCGTGGAGACCGGAGTTGCGGCCGTGATGAGGGCCGAGTTGGACGCCGTTGTCTGGCTCAGTGCCGAGGCCCACAAGTCCTGGTACAGGCCAAACCCAGCCAGGCCGAGAAGCGCAATCGGGACCACGTCCCGTCGGGGCAGCGAGACGCTGCCCTCCCGCCAGCGCAGAAACACCAGCAGCACTAGAAAAGCCGTCCCGAACCGGGCAAAGGCGAAGACGATGGGCGGCACGTCGGCGATGGCGGCCTTGACCGCGACCACGTTAGCGCCCCACGCGAACATTACGAGCAGGGTGGCGATCTCGGCTAGATGGCGCGCGCGGGCCGTGGGTATGGAGCGCCCGACCATGGTCGGTGTGGACCTCTGCGGCCCAGTCGAGATCTCGGCAGCAACGGCGTGCGGGTCAGACCTGGGTTCCCGAGATGCGGCAGGTTCGCGTCTCATTGTGGGAAAAGCAAATCGCCCGGGCCAGCCGGCATACGGGCGGGGCTCCTGGAGGCGGGGCTAGATGCCTTCCTGATCCAGTTCGAGCGACTCCTCGTCGCCCTCCTCAGTCAGTTTCAGCCAGACGAAGAGCCCGGCCAGCACGAGCAGAGGAATTACGACCAAGCCGGCGAGCACTACCAGCAACAGGGTCGCCAGAATCTTCACGATCTTCACCGTCTACCTCCCAACCGTGCTGCAGCGCCACTAGGCTCCCGGCTGCGGCTTGGCCTTTTCGCCTCTCAAGTCCGGGGCCTGGGCGATCATTGCTTCGACCTCGTCACGCGTGAACTCGGCGATCAAATGCCGACTGCCGGTCTGCGCCCCCATCAGGAGCCGGAGAACGAAGGCACCTTCCTGTTCGAAGAAGAAGATGTCGCGCGGCTTCTGTTCGTCGAGGTATCGACCAACTACTCGGAACGCCTGCTCATAGTAGCCCGCCTGGCCCCAAGTCACCGCGCGTTGGACGTTGTCTCGTCTGGCGTGGCCCTCTTCCAGGAAACGGGCGATGTCGTCATCGAGGAAGGTGAACGTCTCCTTAGCCTGCGCGCCGAGGTGCTCCGACCAGGTACCGACCGACGCCGTGTCAACGATCAGGCCCTGCACGACGAAACCATCGGGCGCCTCGACGAGCAGGACCTCACGCATCCCACGCTGATCAAGGAAGGCCCCGATGGACCGCAGGACTTCCTCGTAGTTCTGCCGCGGACTGCCTTCGTAGATCCGCATCTAGCTTCCTCGCGCTCGCCCGAACCAGCGTGGCGGGACACTCGGCCGGGTCCCACCGGCAGGTCCCGCCCTGTCCCAGCACAGCGGCCGCACCTGATTCGCGAGTGTAGCAGCCCGAAACGGACCTGCAATGCCTGCCGCGACTGATCGCTCCGGAAGGAGAGCGGTAGGCATTGGCACAATGGGATCTCCAGGCCCGGCTGACCTGGGTTCGTTGTTCGGTCCGACGGGTTCGACTCGCCGGTGCATCGCCCTTGGGCCGTAGAATGGCGTCGTCGCTCAAGATCATCGGAGCAGGTCGCGACGGCTCGGCAGGGATGCCTCCAATGAGCACGGAGTGGGAGATCGAATTGTCGGAAGTTGCCGGAGACCTCGACCAGCTCGCCATCAACACTATTCGGACGCTCTCTATGGATGCGGTCCAGAAGGCTAACTCTGGCCATCCGGGCGCGCCGATGGGCATGGCGCCGATGGCCTACACGCTGTGGACGCAATTTCTGCGCCACTCCCCGACTGACCCAAGCTGGCCGAACCGGGATCGATTTCTACTTTCCGCCGGCCACGCCAGCATGCTGCTCTACTCGCTGCTTTATCTCACCGGCTACGGGCTGACGCTCGAGGACCTGAAGTCCTTCCGCCAGTGGGGCTCGCTCACGCCCGGCCACCCCGAGCATGGACATACCAAGGGTGTCGATGCGACCACCGGACCGCTCGGCCAGGGACTCGCGAACGGCGTCGGCATGGCGATTGCCCAGCGCCGCCTCGCGGCCGAGTTCAACCGGCCCGGCCACAGCCTGATCGACCATTTCGTGTACGCCATCTGCTCCGACGGCGACCTGCAGGAGGGGATCTCCGCCGAGGCGGCGTCTCTGGCGGGGCACCTCAAGCTCGGCAAACTGGTCTACCTCTACGATGACAACCACATCCAGCTCGACGGCCCCACGGCCCTCGCCTTCTCCGACAGGACTCTCGAGCGCTTCGACTCGTACGGCTGGCATACGGCCCGGGTTGAGGACGGCAACGACGTGGCCGCCATCGGGGCCGCGATCGAGGCGGCGCGGGGCGATGAGCGGCCCAGCCTGATCGCCGTGCGGACGCATATCGGATTCGGCGCGCCGACGAAGCACGACTCCCAGAAGGCCCACGGCTCGCCGCTCGGCGAGGAGGAAGTCCGCGGCGCCAAGCTGGCGTACGGCTGGGACCCGGACGCGCACTTCTTCGTTCCGGACGCAGCCCTCGGCCACTTCCGCGCGGCCATCCCCGCCGGCGAGAAGCTGGTCGGCGAGTGGCACGAGGCGCTGGCCCGGTACGCCCGCGACTACCCCGCCGAGGCCCTCGAGCTGGAGCGGCGGCTTGCCGGCCGCCTGCCCGACGGCTGGACGAGCAGCCTCAAGACTTACCCCGTGGGCGATGGGCCCGCGACGCGCAAGGCCAGTCAGGAGGCGATCAACGCCCTCGGCGCCGTCCTGCCTGAACTATTCGGCGGCGCCGCCGACCTCTCGGAGTCCAACCTGACCGACGTGGACGGCGGTGGAATCCTCGAGGCCGGCCAGCCTAGTGGCCGGAACATACGCTTCGGCGTCCGGGAGCACGCCATGGGCGCGATCGCCAACGGCATCGCCCTGTACGGCGGCTTCATCGCCTACTCGGCCACGTTCCTGACCTTCAGCGACTACATGCGCGGCTCCGTCCGCCTGGCCGCCCTGACCCGCCTCAAGGCTATCTACGTGTGGACTCACGACTCCGTCGGCCTGGGTGAGGACGGCCCAACCCATCAGCCGATCGAGCAGGTGGCCGGGCTACGCGCCATCCCCAACATGACCGTCATCCGGCCCGGCGATGCCAACGAGACGACCGCCGCGTGGGTCTGCGCCGTGGAATCGGCAAACGGGCCGACGGCCCTGATCCTGACCCGCCAGAAACTGCCGGTCCTGCCCGGCACAGCCGAGAAGGCGCGCGCTGGCGTGGCTCGGGGCGGCTATGTCCTGCGCGACGCGTCCGGGGACGCTGCCACGCCGGACTTGATCCTGGTCGGTACCGGCTCGGAGTTGCAGCTGGCAATGGCGGCGGCCGAAGCGCTGGAAAAGGAAGGCATTCGAAGCCGCGTCGTGAGCCTGCCGTCGTGGGAGCGCTTCGAGGCGCAGGAGGCAGCCTATCGGGAGTCCGTCCTGCCGCGGGCCAGTCGAAAGCGGGTCACGATCGAGGCGCTCAGCCCATTCGGGTGGGAACGCTACGCGGGAGACGAGGGCGCGATCGTGGGTATCGACCGCTTCGGGGCTTCGGCTCCGGGGGAGAAGATCCTCGAAGAGTTCGGCATCACCGCCGGGCACGTGATTGAAATCGGCCGGGCCGTTGTCCGCGACGGGCTGCGGGGTCGGATTGTCGCGACCGATTCCGGCACCGGCGCGTCCGGCGCCGGTAGTCATTGAGAGGAGAGCGAATGCGTATCGCACTCGCGGCCGATCATGCCGGAGCAGCACTGAAAGCCGAGTTGATCGCACGCCTCGTGCCGCTGGGACACGAACTGATCGACCTGGGCGGCGACGGCAGCAATCTCGATGACGACTACCCTGACTACAGTCGCGCCCTGGGTCTGGCCATCCTGGAAGGTCGAGCGGATCGCGGCATCCTCGTCTGCGGCAGTGGAGTCGGCGCCTCGGTGGCCGCCTCCAAGGTTCCCGGCATCCGGGCCGGGCTCTGCCACGACACGTACTCCGCGGCTCAGGGCGTGAGGCACGATGATATGAACGTGCTCGCATTGGGGGCCCGCGTGATCGGCATAGAGACGGCTGTCTCGTGCGCCGAGAGCTTCATTGCCGCCAGGTTCAGCGGAGCCGCGCGCCACGTCCGCCGCGTGGGCAAGATACGTGCCATCGAGCAAGAGGCCGCCCTTCTGGCGGCGGTCAAGCCAATCAACCCCGACCGGTGATCACTGCCGCCTGACCGACTACTCCACCAAGCCCTGCCAGCCACGAGGCCCGCCGCCATGACCGACTCGAACACTGCCAACTCCCTGGCCCTGGATCTCAGCCTGAACGACGCACGGCTCGAGTCCGCCCTGGCCGCCGCCCGCGCCGTGGCCGTTGAGAAGGACTGGGCCGAGCGGGCCATCGGCCGGCGAGATCCGTCCGTGTGGAGCGACGAGGAAGTGGTCAAGCGCGCTGTGGCGACTCGCCTCGGCTGGCTGGAGGCGCCCTTCCACTTCGCCGATGAAGCGGTCGAGTTGAAGGCATTCGGGGCCGCACTGCGCGAGCAGGGTTTCACCACCGCGGTCCTGGGCGGCATGGGCGGCAGCAGCCTCGCTCCGGCTCTCCTGGCCCACGTCTTCGGCACGGCCGAGGCCGTCGTTCCCGTTCGCGTCCTGGACTCCACCGACCCCGTGGCTGTGGCTGCCACGCTGAACGATCTGGACCCCCTGGCGACGCTCTTCATCGTCTCCACGAAATCCGGGACCACGGCCGAGTCGCTCTCGTTCCAGGCCTACCAGTGGGCCCGCACCGACGACGCGCTCAACGCCGCGGGTATCGGGCACCCAGCGCAGCCCGGCGACTTCATGGTTGCCATCACCGACCCAGATAGCAGCCTCCGCTCGATCCCTCACCACGATCGGCTGCGAGAGGTGTTCGTCAACCCTCCCGACATCGGCGGGCGCTACTCCGCCCTGACGTACGTCGGCCTCGTTCCGGCCGCGCTGCTGGGCGTGAACCTGGACCTGCTCCTCGAGAAGGCCCGGGCCATGGTCATAGCCTGCGGCGTGTCGGACCCGGCCAAGAACCCGGGCCTGGCACTCGGCCTGGCCATGGGCGTTTTCGCTGGCAACGGCCGCGACAAGCTGACCTTCGTGATTGACCGCGAGCTCGCCGCCTTCGGGCCATGGGTTGAGCAACTCATCGCCGAATCGACCGGCAAAGCGCCTCTGGGCAGCGCCGGTGGGCCGGGCGTAGGCGTGGTGCCCGTGGATGGCGAGCCGCTTGGCGCGCCCTCGGTCTACGAGAGCGACCGCGTCTTCGTTCGCATCACACTCGGCGGCTCCGCCGGACCGGACCCGTCCATCGGCAGCAACGTGGACACGCGCCTGGCCGAGCTGGCGGCGGCGGGCCACCCGGTGATCCGCATCAAGGTCGACTCCAAGATCGATATCGGTGCCGAATTTGTGCGCTGGGAGGTCGCGACCGCGCTGGCCGGAGCCGTCCTGGGCATAGAGCCGTTCGACCAGCCCAACGTGGAGGAGGCCAAGACCAACACTCGCGCCGTGATCGCCGCATTCGAGAGCGGCGGCGGTGCCTCGTCGGCGGACGCTGCCCTTGCGGTGGCTGACGAAACGGCCACGGTCGCAGCCCTCAAGGCCCACCTCGGGACGCTCGTCGCCAACGGCTACGCCTCGATCCAGGCTTACGTCCACCAGACGCCGGCCCGCGACGCGGCCCTGCTGGCCATCCGGACGCTGCTGCGCGACAAGACGCACCGAGCCACCACCGTTGGCTACGGCCCGCGCTTCCTTCACTCCACAGGCCAGCTTCACAAGGGCGGCGCCCCGATCGGCTGGTTCCTGCAGCTCGTGAGTGAGCACCCAGACGATCTCGCGATCCCGGGCAAGGCATACACGTTCGGCGGCCTGATCGACGCCCAGGCGATCGGCGACGCTCGCACGATCGAGGACCACAAGCTCCCGATCCTGCGCATCAACCTCGGACCAGACCCGGACGCCGGCCTCGCCGCTCTCGAGCGCGCCCTGGCCGCGGCCCTCAAGGAGGCATAAGACATGGACCTCGGCTTCATCGGACTTGGCCGCATGGGCGCCAACATGGTCCGACGCCTGCTCCTGGACAAGCACCACGTCGTGGCTTACAACCGGACCGCGGAGAAGACCCGCGAGATCATGACTGAGGGCGCCGACGGCGCATTCTCGCTCGCGGAACTCGTGCAGAAGCTTGAGAAGCCACGCGCGGTCTGGGTCATGGTTCCGTCCGGCGACGCCACGGAATCGATGATCGACGAGCTGCTCAAGCTGCTTGAGCCCGGCGACACGATCGTGGACGGTGGCAATTCCAATTTCCACGACAGCGTCCGGCGCCACGCCAAGGTCGCCACTCACGGCGTCAACTTCATAGATGCCGGCACGTCGGGCGGGGTTTGGGGCCTCAAGATCGGCTACTGCCTCATGGTCGGCGGCGAGCCCGAGCCCGTAAAGCGCCTCGAGCCCATCTTCCGGTCACTCGCGCCGGAGGGCGGCTACCTCCACGCCGGCGGCCCGGGCGCCGGCCACTACGTCAAGATGATCCACAACGGCATCGAGTACGGCCTCATGCAGGCATACGCCGAGGGCTTCGAGATCCTCCACGCCTCGGACTACAAGCTCGATCTGGCTGCCATCGCGGACCTCTGGATGCACGGTTCGGTGGTCCGGTCGTGGCTGCTCGAACTGGCCGTCTCGGCCTTCTCGCAGGATCAGGACCTCGTCCACCTGAAGGGCTGGGTCGCCGACTCCGGCGAGGGTCGATGGACCGTCCAGGAGGCGATGGACAAAGACGTCCCGGCGCCGGTCATTACGTTGAGCCTCCTCAATCGGTTCCGCTCTCGCCAGGACGACAGCTACCAGGCCAAAGTCCTCGCGGCGCTTCGAAACGAATTCGGCGGTCACGCCGTGAAGACCGAATAGGAAGACCCAGAGCATGACCCCCTCGCGCCAGCCGAAGCCTCCGTCCCGAGGGGCTCGCGCGATGAGCCCCAGCCGGACCCCAGCCGCACCCCCGCCCGCCCGAACCGCTCGCGAGCTGCGGGAGGCGACCATCGCCGCTCGGCGTCGAGCGCGTCCCGAACCAGACAGCAATCCCCTTCGGCAGGGATTGCGCCTCGAGCGCGTGCCGGACCCGTGCGCGTTCGTTCTGTTCGGGGCAACGGGCGACCTGGCCCACCGCAAGGTGGTGCCGGCCCTCTACCAGCTGTGGCGGACCAACCTCCTGCCGGCCCAGTTCAGCCTGGTGGCTGTGGCTCGGCGGCCCTACACGGATGAGAGCTTTGCGGCCGAAGTTCGAGCTTCGGTGGAGAAGTACTCGCGCGTCCAGCCCATCGATGAAGAGGCCTGGGCGGAGTTGGCCAAACGCATCACCTACCACCAACTCGACTTCGGCGACGACGACGGCTTCGACCGCCTGGGCGACCGCCTCGACGAACTGGACAAGGAACGCGGCACGGGCGGCAACCGGCTCTTCTACCTGGCCACGCAGCCGTCGCAAGTCACGGAGATCGTGCGCCAGATGGGCCGGGTTGGGCTTGACCATGAGCAACGCGGCTCGGGCTGGCGGCGCATAGTCATCGAAAAACCGTTCGGGCGTGACTTCGAATCCGCGCGTCAGCTCAACCACGAGGTCGAAAAGGTATTCCGCGAGTCGCAGGTCTACCGCATCGACCACTACCTGGGCAAGGAGACGGTCCGCAACCTGCTGGTCTTCCGCTTCGGAAACGGCATCTTTGAGCCGGTCTGGAATCGCAGCTTCGTCGACCATGTCCAGATCACCGTGGCCGAATCTATCGGCTCAGAAGGCCGCGGCGCCTTCTACGAGGAGACGGGCGCCAGCCGCGACATCCTCCAGAACCACCTGCTCCAACTGATGGCTCTCGTGGCGATGGAACCGCCGACGTCCTTCTCGGCCGACGCCCTGCGCGACCAGAAGCTCCAGGTCCTGCGCGCCATCACCACGCCCGACTTCGAGCATGTCCGCGGAAATGTTGTCCGCGGCCAGTACGGCGGCGGCTGGGTTCAGGGCGAGCCCGTGCCGGGATATCGCGGCGAGCCTGAGGTGGACCCGGAGTCGGAGACAGAGACGTATGTCGCCGGCCGATTCACCATCGATGACTGGCGCTGGAGCGGCGTCCCGTTCTACCTGCGCGCCGGCAAGCGACTGCCCAAGCGAGCCACGGAGATCGCGATCCAGTTCAAGGAGGTGCCACTGCGGCTCTTCCGCGACTCGACCGGCGATCCGGCGCCCAACGTCCTGGCGATGCGGATCCAGCCGGACGAAGGCATCATGCTGCGCTTCGCGGCCAAGGTGCCGGGCCTGGGGCTGGACGTTCGAACGGTGAACATGGACTTCGCCTACGAGACGTCGTTCGTGGTGGACTCACCCGACGCCTATGAGACGCTGATCCTCGATGCGCTGCTGGGCGACGCCTCGCTCTTCACCCGAGCGGATGAAGTGGAGGCGGCCTGGGCCGTCGTGACGCCGATCATCAACGCCTGGGCCGAGATGCCCGCGCCGCAATTCCCCGACTATGCGGCCGGCTCCTGGGGACCCGAGGAGGGCGACGCCCTTATGGAACGGGAAGGCCGACGGTGGCGCAGGATCTGACGACCCCTCGGCCGGTAGCCCACAGCCTGGCCGAGATCGATAGCCAGCTGAGCAAGCTGTGGGCGCGCGCGGCGGCAGCCCAGGCCGCGGCGGCCCAGGCAGAAGCGGCCGTGGTCGCCGCGCAGGCCGAAGCCGCCGCCCGAGCGGCAGCCTCTCTGGCAGCATCTCTGGCGGTGGCGCAAGAGGCCGGAGCCGGGGCGGTCCACCACGTCGTGGCCCGGACGAGCGTGCTGAATCTCGTGGTTCTCGCCGTGGACGAAGTGACGGCCGAGCGCTGCGCCGCGATCATCGCCAGCACGGCCAGCCGCCACGCCTCGCGTTCGCTCATCCTCTCGGCCGCTGACCCAGACGGCGAGCCCGGTCTGGAGGCCAGCGTCGAAGCCCTCGCTCTGACGACGGCCGCCGGCCGGACCGAGACCGGCGCGGAGACGATCCGCATTCGAGCCTGCGGCGAGACCGGCCTGCACCTGGCCTCGATCATCGTGCCGCTGCTTGTCCACGACCTGCCCGTTGCTTTGTGGTGGCCGAGCGACCCGCCGTTCGACTCTCATCGTGCCGAAAGGCTGCTGCCCCTGGCCGATCAGCTGATCGTTGACGGATCGTCCTGGTCCGGCAACGGCCTCGACACCATGGCCAAGCTCGCCGCCGCTGCCGAGGGCCTGCACCTCGTCGCGATCGACTGGGCACTGTTGCGACAGTCACGCTGGCGCGTGGCCGTGGCTTCGGTCTACGACCTGCCGGACCTACGACCGCATCTGGGTGCGGTTCGGCGCATCGACGTCGAGTACGCGACCGACGACCCGAGCGACTCCGCCGGGAATACCAACGTGGTCCGGCCGCTCTATCACGTCGCCTGGCTGGCCTCTCGACTGGGGATGACGGTCCACGAACCGTTGCGACGCCAGCCGGACGGCCGTCGCGTGGCCACTCTCCGCCAGAGGAACCACGAGGTCGCGGTCGTCCTCCAGCCCGGCGGCTCGGAACTGCCGGCCGGCTCCACGGTGCGCGTCGTGATCACGTCCCGGGTTCGAGGCACGGATCTCGTCGGCGAAGTCAGGGCCGGCGATCGGGACGTCCAGGTCACGGTCCGCGATGGCGGCCGAGATCGGATCAAGCGCACCTACCTGGCACCGCGCCTGAACGATGTGGACCTGCTCAGCCTGTCTGTCCAGGAGCACGCCGCAGACCCAGTTTCGGTCCAGGCAATGGCTATGGTTCATCGACTTCTGGGCGTGGAGTCGGGTTCACGCATCAGGAGCCAGGACGATGATTGAGAACGAGCCCGATCTAGCCCCGGTGTCCGACAAGCTGGTCGGCACACCCTCGGCGGCCCTCCCGCAGCCGAACAAGGGCGAGCCGGAACTCGTCGTGACCGCGACCCCGGACGCAGCCGCCCGCGAGGCAGCGGAGCGCATAGCCGCGGTCCTGGTCGCCGCCGTGGAACGCCGTGGCCGGGCCGACTTCTGCACCACGGGCGGCAACACGCCGATCCCGATCTACCGGCTGCTCGCCGCCTCGCCGCTGTGCGACAGCATCCCGTGGCCGCAGGTCCACTTCTGGTGGGGCGACGACCGGTTCGTGCCGCGCGGCCATGCCGAGTCCAACGTAACCGGCCTGGATGATGTGCTGCTGGGCGGCGGCGGAGTGGGCGCGGCCGGCGGTGGTGTGGGCGCGGCCGTGGCTGGAGCGCCCCTGCCCTCGGCCAACATCCATCCGTTCCCCACGGATCTCGCCCTGGCCACCTTCCGAGACAACCACTGGTGCGCCGCCCGCTATGCCGAAGAGATGGCCGCCCAGCTGCCTCTGACCGACGGCAACTGGCCTCGTTTTGACCTGATCCTCGTTGGCGTCGGCGAGGACGGCCACGTCCTGTCCTGCTTCCCCGATTCCCCCACCCTGGACAGCATGGCCTGGACCATGGGCGTTCCCGCGCCGACGCACATCGAGCCGCATCTGCCGCGCGTGACCATCAACCCGCGGCTGCTGGAAGCGGCGCCGGTCCTGGTCGTAACCTCGGGCGCCAACAAGGCCGAGGCCGTTGGCCACGTCTTTGGCGATACCCGCGACGACCGCCGCTGGCCGGTCCAGCGCACCCGCCGTACCGGCGCCGCCTGGATCGTCGACGAGGCTGCCGCGGCCCAAATCCCGGCCCGGCTGCGCGGGTAAGACGGAGGCGAAGCAACGGCGGCGCTCTCCTCCTAAAGGGTCGCGATAATCTCTTCGAGTCGCCCACCGACGATGAGCACCTCGTCGCTCAGCCACTTCTCGACGAGCGGATCCTTGGCGGCAAGGTGGGCGGCCAGTCGCGCACGGTCGATGACGAAGGACTGGCACCGAGCATTGGTGCTTTACCGGAGCCGGGATCGGTCAATGTCGTCGTTTCCCGCCATTTACGTCTGGTAGGCGTGTTGGACGCGGCCAAAGGGTCAGTGACCGCGATCGGCCTGTTGGGAAGGCGCGTGTCTGCCCCGTTTTGAGCGTGGATCGTGATCCGACGTGGAGCGTGCTGAACCTCTAATGCCGCCACCATTGCGTACAACACGCCTGGTAGGCGTATCTGCCGAAACCAAAGACCACGGATCGGCTCGCTGGTGCTGGACGAACCATCTACTGATCAGGGAACCGGGACACTAGCTCGTGCGCCGACGCCCAGACTGGAGCCGCCAGGCGCTACTCTTCGGGTGTGCAGACCAACGTCTTGTACTACGGCGACAACCTCGACATCCTCCGGCGATACATCCCGGACGCGTCGGTTGACCTCGTGTATCTCGACCCGCCGTTCAACTCGAACCGCGACTACAACGTCATCTTCAAGGACGAGTCGGGGCGCAAGAGCGACGCCCAGCTGCTCGCCTTCGAGGACACCTGGCACTGGGGGCCGGACGCCGAGGCGCAGTACGCGTACCTGACAAACACCGCGCGCAACCAGGGCCGCGTGCCGTCCACGGTGAGCACCATCGTCGCCGCCCTACGCTCCGGGATCGGCGAGAACCAGATGATGGCCTACCTAGTGGAGATGGCCGTCCGACTGGTCGAACTTCACCGGGTCCTCAATCGCGCCGGTTCCCTGTACCTCCACTGTGACCCGACTGCCAGCCACTACTTGAAGGTCGTTCTGGACGCCATCTTTGGACCCGAAAACTTCGTCAACGAGGTTATCTGGCAACGTGCCGTCGCTGCGAAGGGTCACGCCGAGCGAAAGTTCTCCGCAAATCACGACGTCCTGCTCCTATACGGCAAAAGCAATGACCGACGCTTTGCATCTGTTCACCTAGACCAGTCCGGGGCGTACGAGGCGAGGTTCAGGTATGACGACCACGACGGTCGCGGTCCGTACCGCCTCGCTCCCCTCGATAACCCCTCCGTTCGACCTAACCTGACGTACGAATACAAAGGCTTCCCGTCGCCTGCTCGTGGCTGGCGCATTGGTCGCGACGTAATGGAGCGGCTCGACGCCGACGGCAGGTTGGCTTTCCCAAAGAAAGCAGACGGCCGGATTGCACGGAAGCATTACCTCAGCGAGCAAGGCGGCCCCAAGGCGGGCGACGTGTGGAGCGACATAGCCCCGATCCAAGCGTCGGCCGCCGAGCGTCTTGGTTACCCGACACAGAAGCCCCTGCCGCTCCTTGAGCGCATTTTAGAAGCGTCATCTAGCCCGGGAGACATCGTCCTCGACCCGTTCTGTGGCTGCGGTACCGCCTTGGTTGCCGCGCAGAAGCTCGACCGCCAGTGGATCGGTATCGACGTCACATACTTATCGATCGCCGTCATGAAGGCTCGGCTCAAGGACAGCTTCGGGCTTGCGGATGTGGAAGTGATCGGCCAGCCGACCGAGGTCGAGGGCGCACGAGCCATGCTCGTCGGGACGGGGCTCGAAGGCCAGTATCAGTTCCAATGGTGGGCGCTCGATCTGATCGGGGCGCAACCGCAGGGCGGTGCTCAGAAGAAGGGCGCTGACAGGGGCATCGACGGCGTGATCAGCTTCTCAACCGGGCCTCGCGGCCAGATGGGACGGGCGCTCGTCAGCGTCAAGAGCGGCTCGGTGAACTCAAGCCAGATACGCGATCTCAAGGGCGTACTGGAGCGGGAGAAGGCCGAGATCGGCCTTTTCGTCACCCTGGAGGAACCGTCCGCGCCGATGCAGCTGGAGGCGACGACCGCCGGCGTCTACACCTCGGCGCTGTCCGGCCGCGACTACCCGCGCATCCAGATCCTGACCATCCGTGAACTGCTCGAAGGTCACACCCGGCCCAATCTTCCGGTGCTCGTGCTGCCGGCCTACCAGCAAGCCGAGCGAGTCGCCAAGAAGGCCGCCGAGCAGGGCGAACTTTTCGGCTAGCCGCTGACCCCGATAGGTCGTGGTCCGGCTTCCTGCCAATCGCCGCAACTTTGATGGGCTGGGCCCTGCTCATCTGCTCGATTAGGTTAGCGGCCGCAACTGTCGTTTCGGGAG
>JAYUDR010000084.1:0-5826 GCA_043739665.1 Chloroflexota bacterium | reverse complement strand
TGGTGGAGCGAATTCGGGACGGCGATGTAGACCGCGTCCACCTCCGGATCGGCCAGCAGCGCCTCATACGAATCGTGGACTCGGGCGATGCCGAACCGGGAGGCGAACTCCGCTGCCCGATCGCGACTTCGGCTGCCTACCGCGACCACGCTGAAGTTGGCCGCGTGTTCGGCATCCTGGAGTAACCGGGACGCGATGCTGCCCGGGCCGAGGATTCCCCAGCGGATCTTTTCGGAAGTCGACATGCTCAGGCTCCTTCGGCGAAAGCCGCGACCGCGTTCGCCAGGCCCTGCTCATAGGCCTCGATCAACCGGTCGAATCGGGCGTCCATCTCGGCGTCCACCTGCTGTCGGGCGGGGTCAGCATCGAACCAGGCCACGGTCCGCCTGATGCCTTCCGAGAATGGCATCGTGGCCCGGAAGTCCGGCACGAAGCGGTGGATCTTAGTGGTGTCGAAGACGGCGCTGCCCGATTTGTCACCCAGCAGCGTGCCGCTGAAGTCCGGCATGCAGCCCGCGATGAAGTCGGACGCGATGTGGACGATCCGCGCCTTGGTGCCCGCTGCGGCGGCGGTCTGCCGGTAAATCTCGTCCCAGGTCAGGACCTCGTCCGACATGATGTTGAAGGCATGGCCGATGGCCTGACGGCGACCCAGCAGGCCCACCAAGCCGACCGCGAAATCGCTGTTGTGGGTGATGGTCCAGAGGGACGTGCCGTCGCCGGGGACGATGACCGGTTTGCCCAGACGCATCCGCGCGACGACCGTGTACGGCTGTTCCCAGCTGTTCACGAGCAGCGGCACCTGGGTGTCGCCGTAGGTGAGCGAAGGGCGAACGATCGTGACCGGGAAGCCGTCCTCGCGGTAAGCCCGCATCAGGCGATCCTCGCACGCGATCTTGTTCCGCGAGTAGTCCCAGAACGGGTTGGCGAGCGGCGTGTCTTCGCGTATGAGCCAGTCGCCGAGCGGCTTGAGGTAGGCGCTCGCGGAACTTATGAACACGAACTGGTCGGTCCGGCCGCTGAAGAGCCGCAGGTCGCGCTCGATGTCTTGGGGGGTGAAGGCAATCCAGTCGACCACGACATCGAACTTGTGGCCGGCCAGCGCTCGCTCGGTCGCCGCCTTGCCCGCAGAACTCTCGTCATGCAGGTCGGCCACGAGCGACATCGCACCCTGCGCCCGGTCTGGATCGCTGCCTCGATTAAGGAGGAACAGCTCCACGCCGCGCTCCACGGCCAAACGGGTACAGGCGCTGCTGATCAGGCCGGTGCCACCGACGAACAGAACCTTCATCCACGGTCTCCTCTGCGGGCGCGTGTGCCTGAGCAGAATAGCGTCTCGTGGGACGGAGGCCTGGGCGGGCCGGGGCGCTTCTGGCGGTGACATCCGTCTCCCGCAGGCTTGCGCACAGGCGCGTCTGATGGCGGACAATGGCGCGCCCCCGTGAGTGGCCAATTCGCGCCGCCAGCCGAAGGAGAAGAGAAGAAACGTGCCATTGCTGGCGGTTTTCGGTGTGGGGTTCATCGAGATCTGGTTTGCCGTGCCAACCGGCCTCGCCCTCGGCCTGCCGGCGCCGATCGTCTGGATCATGACCGTCGCCGGGTCCATGACGAGCGTCAGTCTCGTCGCGTTTGCGGGAGATGCGCTGCGCGGCTGGCTGGTTCGCCGGCGGGGCAAAGACTGGCCGGCAAAGACTGGTCGGATCTACCAGGTCTGGGTCCGCTACGGCGTTCCGGGCTGGGGGCTCGTTTCGCCGCTCTTCATGACGCCACCGATGGGCACGGCCGTAGCCCTGATGCTGGGCGCGCCGAAGCGACGGCTCCTGGTCTGGATGTTTGCGGGCGTCATGCTCTGGACGTCGATCCTTGTCGTGGCCGGGATCATCGGCCTGGGTCTGATCCACGGTGCCATTCACTAATCGTGGAGCGGGCTTATCGGGGACCGGGCCGACACGGCGCCTGCGGTCGCCCGCCCGCCGGATCGTGACCGGCCGGGTTACAGGTCGCGTAGTGTTCCGTCTGGACAAGCGGACTGTTTTGGGCTGCTTGTCAACGTTTCGGGCAGTTCGACCCCTCTTAGATATGTGAAGGGAGCCAGCGTACTCGTGGGAGTACGAGACCGACTTGACCACGACTACGACAAGCACTTCGCCGACCTCACGGCCCTTTGCCGTGCGCTCGGGGCTGGCGACAGCGCCGAAGACATCGCCCAGGAGGCGCTTCTCCATGGTCAGGAGCACCGGAACCAGCTTCGAGACGAGGCCAAACTGGAAGCCTGGCTGCGCCGAATTGCGGCTCGGCGGACTTTCGAGCACCTCCGCCGGCAGCGGCGCTATGAGTCGCAGGAGCCGGTCAGGGCCTTCATCCCAGTCGACCCTTCGATCTCGATCGACGTCTCGGCCGCAATTACTCGCTTGCCCGAGCGCGAACGGGTGGCGGTCGTCCTCGTCTATGGCGTGGGTTATGAACAGGAAGAGGCCGCCGCGGTGATGAACGTCACCCGTGGCACCGTCGCCACTCTTCTGCACCGGGCCCGCAAGCATCTCGCTGAGCTGCTGGCAGGGTATGCGCCAAACAGCGACCTGCCATGAGCCCGATGCCCCACGGCCACATCTCATCGGAGCAGCTGGGGGACGCAGCCCGACACGCCAACCTCGACGGACTGCGCGAGGCCGAGCGAAGCCACGTCGAGGGCTGCCAGAAATGCCGGCAGCTGTACGCCAGCTACCGACTGACCGACCGGCTCCTCATCTCCAACTGGCGTCAGACCAGCCTGCCCGCGTCGGCTCTACGGCAGAAGCCGATCCAGGTCGGCCTCCGTGGTCTTCTCGGTGGACTGAATCTGGGCTCCGGCCGGCGGCTCCTCATTCCGGCCGCTCTCACGGCATGCCTGCTGGCCGTGGTTGGCTTTGGCGTGCTGCTGCCGCGGCTCCTGCCGCCGCCCGGCCCGGCGGCGAGTGGCAGCAACGCGGCCGTCATACCGCCCGCGCCGAGCGCAACGTTGGAGGCCACTCCAGAGGCAGTGGCCAGCGCCTCGGTCGGAGCCACGCCCGCCACGCCCGCCACTCCCGTCACGTCGACCGGGCCGGGGCAATCGGCCGGTGCTGGTTCAGGCGGCTCTCCGGCGACTGGGCCCGGACCTGCGGCCACGCCCGGCCCTGCCGCGACGCCCGTGCCCGAGCCGCCGGTCAGGCTCGCGTCTGTCGGGGGCTGGCCGATCGCCTGGGCGCCAGACGGCTTGCATCTGCTCGTCGCCCGTGGCTCGGGCTGGACGAACCAGCAGCAGATCCAGATACGGGATTCGGCCGGCGGTCTGAGCGGCTCATTTAGTGCCGATCATGCGACCTGGGTTGACTCGCGCACGATTGCGGCGGCCACTCAAGCCGGCGGCGGAAGTGGAGGCAGCAAGGGTCCGAGTGGATCGTCTGTCACGGTCCGCCTGATCGACCTCAACGGCAACATCGCGGGTACGATTCCCGGCCAGTACAGCGAGGGCGGGCAATCGTCATCTGGGGCCATCCTGCTCGGCAGCGGCACGGGCTATCTCGGCATCGCCAGCGAGGGCGGCTGGGGTTCGTCGCAGTCGAACTATCTGTTGTGGGACGGTCGCGGGCTGAGTTCACCGCACGCCGGCATGCCGATCGCTTTCTCGCGGGATGGCAAGCGGCTGGCCGTCCTGCACCCGTCCGCAGGTTTGGGCGGCGGCTCTCAGGGCTGGCTCGAGATCGTATCGGTGCCGAGCCTGGGCAGCATCGCCTCACTCTCCCACACGAATGTCCACGTGGCGAGTCAGGGCAACGGCCCCGGCTACGCGCCGGACGTGTCATTCAGCCCCGACGGCAACTCCATCCTCGTCTCTGGCACTCTGGTCGACCTCTCGCGAGGATCGGCCATCCAGGTTGGCGAGGGCGGATGGCTGGCCGACGGAACACTAGTGACGTCGAACGGCGGGGTCGTCCTGCGCTGGCAGGCCGGTCACGCCACGGCGGACGCTCGTTTCGCGGCCGGCGGCACGGTCGAGATCTCGCGCCGCGGTGACGTGGTCGAGTACTTCGGCGATGGCCGGCCACCACTGCTGCTTACGGCCGACGGGACGCTCCAACAACTCAATTTGCCAGGTATCGCCTCACTCGACGATGTGTCACTCGCCCCAAATGTGGGCGCGGTGGCGATCAGCGGTCGGGGCACGAATGGCAGCCGGGTCACTGCCGTGTTCCCGTTGCCCTGACCAACGTTGCTCACAATCGCCGGCTGCTAAGGAGGCGCCGGCATCAACCCCAACTCATCAACCCCAGACATGCAAGCACTAAGGAGAACTCACATGCAGCACCGAACGAGGAACGTTCTGACGGCCATGCTGGCGGCAGGCCTGCTCGCCGCCGTCGGGTTCAGCAGCACCGTTGTCGCCCACGATCCAAATGGCGGGCATCCGGGCATTCCTGGTACGTCGGCCAGGCCGCTGCCCTCCGGTTGGGCTTGGCCGTCCGATCTCAAGACGCAGAAGCCGACCGACCCGCAGAAGGTGGAGAAGCCGGACAAGACCAGCAAGCCAGATCCGGCCAAGAGCGACAAGCCGACCCTAACTTGCACCGTAGCCCCAGTGTCGACCGCGACGCCGGTTCCGACTGCTGCTCCGACTGCTGCTCCGGTCGCCTTCCAGCTGAAGGGCAACCGATTTGGCTTCAAGAACGAATTGGACAAGCTGACATCCGATTGGCGCGGCCACTTCAACGAAACCTGGACGAAGGTCTACTGCCAGGTCGACCCGCTCCGAACGCTCCTGGACAAGCAGATCTCCGGGCGGGTTTCGTCGCTTCAGGACCTCATCAAGAAGGTTGGCAAGTCCGGCCTGGGCGCGTCAGATCAGGCCGCTGTTGACAGTGAACTGAACACGCTCATCACCGACCTCAACGCTCTCAAGGTTAAGGTCGATGCGGAGACGACGGTCGCCGGCCTGCAGGCCGATCTGCAGACGTTCAACGCCAATACGCACCTCTTCCGTTCGGTCAGCCAGTGGGCTCAGCTCATTGTTGGAGTCGAGAAGCTGATCGCGTCCGAGCCTGATCTGGCAACTCTCCAGAGCAAGGTCGCCGCCGAGGTCGCTGCCGCCCCGGCTGGTCCTGAGACGGCCGACGCCAAGCTGTATCTCAACAACATGAGCCTCGCCATCGCTGCAGGCACGAGCCTTGTGGCACCCCTGCCGGCAACGTTGCTGGCGATTACGCCCGCTCACCTGGCCGACGGCTCGGCGGACGCGACTCTGACCTCTGCCAGGGCCACGCTCTTCCACGCGTCGTGGGACTTCCAACTTGCTCGTTGGGCGGCCCACTGGGCGGAGCGCGAGGTCACGGAGGCGACGGCCACGCCGGCCGCCACCCCAACGCCGGCCGCCACCCCAACGCCGGTCTGAGACCCGGCACCCAATTCGAACTCCCGGGACGCGGGTAGCCTCTCGCGACCGGCGATCCCCACTGCCGCGATGGGTCCGCCTCCCGGTCCCTCTTCACCAACGCCGCCGCCCCGCTCCCGCGGGGCGGCGGCGTTGCACTTTCTCAGGCAGGCGGCCGCGGCGGCCCAAGATTGGCCGCTCAGGAGACGAAGTGGTCCAGGGCTTGCTCATCGGTCGTCGAGAGCGCGCCGTTACGGGACTGAAGCTGGAGTTGCGGCTCGGCCGTCTTGCCTGCCAGCGCGACCCGCATCTTCGGGAACTGGCTGCCGGTCCGGAGCTTGTACGTGGTAAAGAGCGCGACCTTCGGTCCTGCGCCGGGCGCTGCGGGCAGGGCTGGCATGTCGCGGACGAAGGCCAGCCACGGCTCGTCGGGGTGCTGG
>JAYUDR010000083.1:0-5878 GCA_043739665.1 Chloroflexota bacterium | reverse complement strand
TCGGCGAGGGTCGCCATGTCGCATTCGCCGACGGAGACGACCTGCGCCGCCAAGCCCTTGGCAGTGAGAAACGCGGCGATCGCCTCGCCGTAGCGGCGGGTTACGCCCGAGTGGCTTCGATAGACGACGGTGGCCTTCTTCATGGGGTCTGCTCCGGTTGCCGGCGGCTCAGGGTGGCGGGTCGGCTGGCGTCCATTGTCGGGTGTTCGTGTCTCAGGCGCATCCCAGGATCAGGCCATCAGGCTCTTCGATGCAAGGCGGCCGATTCGCCAAACTGTCGCCCAAAAGGTCCACACCCGAGGATGGAATGACCACGAAGCAACAAGTCGACGATTTTCTGGCCCTCAAGCGCATCGCCGTCGTCGGCGTCTCGCGCGATCCCAAGGGTTTCGGAACGGTCCTGTGGCAGGAGTTCCGACAGCGCCGCTACGAGGCCATCCCGGTCAATCCAGTTGCCAGTGAGATCGACGGGCAGACCTGTTTCGCCCGCGTCCAGGACATCAAGCCGGGCGTAGATGGCGTTCTTATCATGACCAACAAGAAGTCGACCGACCAAATCGTCAAGGACTGCGCCGAAGCCGGCGTAAAGCACGTTTGGATGTACGGCGGCATGGTCCCGGGCGCGGCCACAAAGTCGGCCGTAGCCTTCTGCGAGGAGAATGGGATCAGCGTCGTCGAGGGACTGTGCCCGTATATGTTCCTGTCCGGCACGCCTGCTTTCCACGCCCCGCATCGAGCCTGGAAGAAGCTGACGGGCAGCTTCCCGAAGTAGCGCGGGACCGCGCGGGCCGTCGCCGCCCTTGGGGTCGAACTGGACGGACGGGGGCGGACGGGCCGCTCTGCTGGGTCGCCTCTGTTAACCTCGCAGCGTGGCTGAAGACATCGACATCCTCGGCGGAGCGATCGGGCGGATCGTGCTGGGCGACAACCTGGCCGTGCTCGGTTCGCTGCCGGACGATTCGATCGACCTCGTCTACATCGACCCGCCCTTCAACACCGGCAAGCGGCAGACGCTGAGACGGCTGCGAACCGTTCACGATGAGGAGGCGGGCGACCGAACCGGATTTGGTGGGCGGCGCTACCGGACGATCCAGCTGGGTTCGACTAGCTACGTCGATGTCCACGACGATTACCTCGACTTCCTCGAACCGAGGTTGGTCGAGATCCGGCGCGTCCTCCGACCGACCGGCAGCCTGTACCTCCATCTCGATCCGCGCGAAGTGCACTACGCCAAGGTGCTGTGCGACGCCGTGTTCGGGCGGGACGGATTCCTCAACGAGGTGATCTGGGCCTACGACTACGGCGCCCGGACCAAGCGGCGCTGGCCGGCCAAACACGACAACATCCTCGTCTACGTGAAAGACTCCGACCGCTATTGGTTCGACGCCGAGGCGGTCGAGCGAATCCCGTACATGGCGCCGGGGTTGGTTGGACCCGAGAAGGCGGCCCGCGGCAAGCTCCCCACGGACACGTGGTGGCAGACGATCGTGCCGCCCGGTGGCTCCGAGCGGACGGGTTATCCGACCCAGAAGCCCGTGGCGGTGCTGCGGCGGGTTGTGGCCGCATCATGCCCTGTGGGTGGCGTGGTCGCGGACTTTTTCGCGGGGAGTGGCACGTCCGGCGCAGCTGCGCTGGGGCTGGGTCGGCGTTTCTTGCTCGTGGACTCGAACCCGGAGGCTGTGGCGGTGATGGCGCGGCGCCTCGGGGGCGTGGCGGGTGTGGAGGTCGTGGGATTGTAGGGCGAGTGGCGAAGTGGCGAAGTGGCGACGCCGCCGCCTGCGCGGCCGTGGGCGCGGGGCGCGGGGCGCGCGGGCGCGGGGCGTGGGCGCGGGCTCGGGGCGCTGGCGCGGGGCGTGGGCGCGGCGACTCGGCGCGATCGTGCAGTTGTCCGCTGGCAGCGGACGGGATCGAGGCTGGGTGCGCAGTCGGAGTGCTGGATGGCCGGCCGGGGCCTCCCCGTCGCCCGCTGACTTCCAGATAAGCGCCGAATAAGGGTGGAAAGCCATCCTGGCGCCTGTTGGAGGTGCATTTCGCGCGCAAAGGAGTCGGCCATCGTGTTGGAAGAGCCAGCGCTGTCCGGTGGCGGCGGACAATCGCAAGATCACTCCGCCGTTGGTCGGATTGACCGGGAGGTCACCCGGTTGAGGGTCATGTTGGGTCAGCAAATCCGCGAAGAGCGGGTCCGTCGACATCTGACGATCAGAGCCGTTGGCGCAATAGCGAGACTCGCTCGGGCAACCGTCCACGACATCGAATCCGGGGAGATTGGGTCGCTCGGGACTTACGTAAGGCTTGCCGACGCACTGCGGCTGAGAGCGGTGTTCGAGCTTCAGGATCCGCGGCGCCCCGAGCATCTGACGAGACGGGCGGCGGATCCCGTCCACGCCACGATGGGCGAGGCCGAGGCCGCGCACCTGCTGGCACTCGGCTTCCCGGTCGGGATCGATGAGCCGTTCCAGCACTACCAATTCGCCGGGCGCGCGGATGTGGTGGCCTGGTCCGTCGAGCACAAGGCCCTTGCTCCACATCGAGAACAAGACCCGCTTTCCGGACCTGCAGGCCTCGTTCGGCAGCTTCAACGCCAAACGCAACTACCTCGGCGCCGAGCTTGCGACCCGCGCCGGGATCGGTCATTGGCGGAGCGAAACCCACGTCATCGCCGGTCTATGGTCAGGCGAGGTCCTCCGCTCACTCCGCTCGCATAGAGCCAGCTTCGCCAGCGTTTGCCCCGACTCACACGACGCGTTCGATCTGTGGTGGCGCGGCCAGCCGCCCGTGGCCGGCCGACATGCGATTTTCGTCGTCTTCGACCCGGAGAAGGGGCGCCGACGCGACCGGCGGAGGTGGCTGGGACTCAACGAACTCGGGGCGGCTAGGCCCAGGTATCGCGACTATGCCGATGCCGTTGCGCTCCTGGGTCTTGACCGATGCTGACCGTGTTGCCCCGAACGGCCGCCGCTCCAGCCGCGCCTCAGCGGATTCGTGGGGCGGCCGGCAGCAGTTCGATCAGCGGGGGCCCCGCCCCCGACCCCGGCCCCGCCCCCGACCCCGACCCCGGCCCCGACCCCGACCCCGCGGCCAGCTGCTCGGCGACGGTCGCCGCGGCCAGCTGCTCGGCGACGGTCGCCGCGGCCGCCAGGCGGGCGTCTATGTCCAGCAACAGAGCCGGTGCGTCGATGCCGGCCTCCAGGCAAATCTCGGGATTCAGCCGCAGAGACGTTTCGAGGTGGCCACGCGCTCCTCGCAGGTTTCGGGCGAAGCCGATGGGATTGCCGCGCACCGCGTGCACGTAGCCGGCAGCGAGTTTGATCAGCCCCTGATACAGGGCTCGCTCGGCCAGATCCGCCGTGCCCATCCAGGCCGGCTCCAGCAGCTCGTGGGCTTCGAAGTATTCGCCACGGTCGTAGGCCCGAAGGCCGGCTTCCAGGGCAGCTCGGCGGAGGTCAGGTGAAATGGGTCGGTAGGCCTTGGCGCGGTCGCCCTGCATGACCGTTGCCCGCTCGCGCGGCGTCGCCTCGCGACCGCCCATCTCGCCCCCAAGAGTGGGCGTGACACGAGGTCCGGTTGCCATCGGCTTGACCGTCAGACCAGGTCCTCAATTCGACGCCGGGCGTCGAATCCCTCCGACAGGTCGTGCCACCACACGACCCCGTCCTCGCCCAGGCGCCAGCACAGCCAGACGGGCCGTCCGGATACCAGGGCGGGGAAGTCGACGAGGCCAGTTTCGATGTCGCGGAGCTGGATGCCCCAACCGTCTATCTGTAGGACGGCGGCCTGCATCTGATCGACCAGTCCCTGCATGCGCAGCCGCAGGCGCCGCGTCTCCTGGTCTGCGTCGGGCGGCCGCTGGACCGGGGCTGACGCTCCGCCGGCTGATGCTCCGCCGGCTGATGCTCCGCCGGCCGCCGCTCCGTCGGCGAGGGCCGGGGCGTTCAGCTCGATGATGCGGTCGCGGGCGCCACCGAGATCCTCGCGCAGGCTGCGGAGCGTGAGCAGCGTCTCGCGCAGCTCGGGGATCCGGGCATTGGCTCGGTCGAAGTCGTAGAACTCAGCCACGGCCGAATGTTAGCCGACGGACGGCGGACGGCCCGCAGCCGCCCCCCAGCGATCCGTCGCCCGAAACCGGCGGCCAGTAGGCGGGTGCGACAGGCCGATGGGCGAGCCGGCCCCCTGTCGATGCGGCGGGCGTCGATTTTGACCGGATCGCGCTCCTGAGGACCCGTTTCTCGGATCTGTTGGTTCGGGCAGGTTCGACCGCGTTCCGGGAACGTGACCGCCCCGGTTGGTGCCCGGCTTACGGCTGGGCGGACGGCGCCGGCGCGGCCGTGGGCGCGGGTGGAACCCCGCACGAGGAGTACTGATGCAGCAGCGACGACGTGCAGGCTCCGTATGAGTAGTCGTTCGAGTCCGTCTGGCCGGGTCCAAAGAACGGGTAGGCGGCCAGGATGGCGAACACCAAATATATCGTCAGGAGCTTGAGCGGGCTGGTCCGGCGGAGCAACCACCACGTCATCACGACCAGTCCTAGAGCCAGGGCGCCGGGGAACAAGGGGTCGATGATCGCGGCCTGCAGGTTCATTTGCGCGCCGGCGATGGTCACGGTGGGCGCCAGATTCACGACCACGAACTTGGCCGCGAGGGCGCCGAGCACCATGTTGCCCAACACTCCGGCGCCGACGAGGACGCGGTCAATGGCCCCGGACCGCAGGATGTCGGTCACGAATGACTTGCCGCGGGCGTAACCCTGCATCCAGGCCGTGTAGCCGATGGCCACGATGACCACCGAGACCAGCACCATATAGAGGATGGCGCCGAGCGGGTTGCCCGTCGTGCCGGTCAGCTGCGGCACCACCGATCCGCTGGCGGTGCCGCCGGCGATGCCGATGCCCAGCGCAAGCAGGATCGGCGTGATCGTGCTCTGGCTGAGAGTGTCGCCGATGCCGGCCATCGGCCCCATCAGGCCGGACTTGACCGAGTTGATCGCGTCATCGTCGATGGGAGCGCCGTTGGCCCGCTGCTCCTCCATGGCGATGACGGTGCCGTGCACCACGTTGCCAAAGTTGGGCTCTGTGTTGAAGAAGACGAGGTGGCGCTTGAGGGCGGCCCGGATTTCGTCCGGAGTGGTGTACAGGCGCTTGATGATCGGCGTCATGGCGTGGGCGAAGCCGGTGCCCTGGAGTCGCTCGTAGTTGTAGTTGGCGTGGGCGAAGAAGGTCCACAGAACCCACGAGCGGATCAGGTCGCCGCGGGTCAGACGGACGGCCAGTTCCGGTGCTGGCCCAGCCGAGCTGGCCGCCGCCCCAGCCGAGCTGGTCGCCGGTGCTGCTGATGTGGCCGGGGACTCGTCGGCCGCCGCGACCCACACGCTCGGCCGCACGAAGGTGAGGTGCAGGTAGGCCAGCGCCAGGCCAAGGGCCGCAATGACAACCAGCGACATCGACTGGTGCGTCGCCGTCATCAGGATGAAGCCGATGAAGAAGTAGGGGATCGCCGCGCCGCGGAAGATAAAGCGCATGTTCAGGGCGATGCCGATCGCGGGCAGAATGCCGCCGGCGATGACCAGGCCGTTGACCGCCCAGAGCGGCAGCCGATTGAGGACGTCCTGGACCGCAGCCGGTCCGTTGAGGGCGAGCAGGAAGACCGGTACGAAGCTGGCGACAAGGAGGAAGAGCTGGCCCGGGACCACGTTCATGAACGCGACGCCGCCGATGTCGGCCTTTTCGGCGCGGGCATCGGCCCAGTGCGCGAAGACCGAGTCGAGGGCCATACGCCCGTAGAAGATGATCGTGCCCAGCATGCCCAGGCCAAAGGCGATGGGAATGGCCTTGGTTGGATCGAGGCCGCTGGCCAGGGCAACGGTCGTGCCCACCCAGCCCGC
>JAYUDR010000082.1:0-2205 GCA_043739665.1 Chloroflexota bacterium | reverse complement strand
CCCGGTTCGCCCTGGCTCTCGCCGCCCTCGATGCCGGCGGCGCCTTCGGTGGCATGGGCAGCAGCCGTGACGTGGCCATCTCCGCCCTGGCCGAGCCGGGGCTCGTCCTGGCTCTCGCCGGTGCCGCGATTGCCGCCAACTCGAGCGACCTCGGCGCCATCAGCGCATTTGGCGTCTCGCAGGGCGTCGGCCTGCTCGGGCCCGCCCATCTCCTCGCCGCCGCCGCCTTCGCCCTGATCGTCGTCGCCGAGACGGGCCACTATCCGGTCGACAACCCGGACACCCACCTCGAGCTGACGATGATCCACGAGGGCATGCTCATTGAAGCCTCCGGCCGGTCGCTGGCCACGCTCGTCTTCGCCTCCGAACTCAAGCTCGTCGTCCTGGCCGCCCTCTTCTCGGCCGTCTTCTTCCCATTCGGCTCCGCCACCGAGATCTCCGCCGGACCGATCGCCCTCGGCCTGCTGACCGGGCTCGGCAAAATGCTCGTGGTCGGCCAGGCGCTGGCCCTGCTTGACGGTTCCATCGCCAAGTTCCGACTTCTGCGCGTGCCCGATCTGCTCGGCCTGGCGTCGCTCCTGGCCCTGACCGGGCTGGCCATGCGGATGCTGCTGCCATGAGCATCGGCGCCACCTTCACCCCCGCCGACGCCGCCCGGCTGCTCGACACGTGCGCCGCGGGCGTCGTCCTGATCGGCGTGCTCATCGCCGGAACTCGGTCGATGGGCCGGGCCATCTGGCTCGTGGCGGTCCAGGCGGTCTTGCTGTCCGCTGCGGTAGTCAGCGTGGGCGTTGCCACCGGTTCCACGTATCTGGTTTTGGGCGGCCTCCTCACGCTTGCCAGCCGCGGTATCGCCGTGCCGCTGATCCTGGGCCGCATCCTCCGCGCCAGCCCGGTGCGGGTGGAACGCAACCCGTATCTGGGGCCGCGGGTCTCACTCGTCGTGGCCATCGCCATCGTCTTTGCGGCAGCGATCGCCGTCGACAGCGCCACGCTCGGCAACTCGCTGGACGGACCGATCAACACCTCAATCAACGCCGCCCGGGCCCTGCCCGCTTCGGTCGCTGAGGTCCTGACAGGCCTGCTGATCGCGATGACCCGACGCAAGGGCCTCTCGATCGTGGTCGGCCTGCTCATCTTTGAGAACGGCCTGGCTCTCACGGCCTTCAGCCTGACCTACGGCATGCCCTTCGTGGTGGAACTGGGCGCAACCTTTGACTTGCTGCTGGTCCTTGTCGCTGTCGGCGTGTACGCCCGCCGCATGCTGACCGTCTTCGGCACTCTCTCGACCGATCCACTGAGGAACCTGCGCGGATGAACGACTGGATCGTAGCCGCCCTCCTGCTGGCGCCTTTGCTGGGCGGTCTCGCGGCATGGTTCCTGCGCGGCCGGGCGGTCCGAGTCGTCGCCTTAGCCTCGCTGTCTGTCACCTGTTCGGCCGGCCTGGTTTTGGCCGTGGCGGTCTTTCAAGCGGGCCGCTTGACGGCCTTCGGCGGGCTCGTCGCCATCGACGCCCTGGGGGCGTATCTGCTGATCTTGACGGTGCTTGTGGCGCTCATGGCACTGGCCGCCTCACCCCACTACATCAGCCACGAATTGGCCGCGAGCAAGCTCAGGCCGCGTGACGAAGGCCACTATTACGCCCTCTTCCTGTGGTTCGTGGGAACACTCGTGGCCGTGCCGCTCGTAGACAACCTGGGCCTGCTGTGGGTGGCCATTGAAGCCACAACCGTCGTCTCCGCCCTGCTCGTCGGCATCAACCGCTCGCCCGATGCCATCGAAGCTGCCTGGAAGTACCTGATCCTGGGCACGATCGGCGTCGGCTTTGCGCTGCTGGCCACGCTCCTCGCCTACGCTTCGTCGGTGCGGGTACTGGGCGAAAGCTCCGACGCCCTGAACTGGACGACTTTGATGACGATCGCGCCCCAGCTCAACCCCAACTTGCTCCGCCTCAGCTTCGTATTTGCGCTGGCCGGCTACGGCACGAAGATCGGCCTGGCGCCATTCCACACCTGGCTGCCCGATGCCCACAGCCAGGCCCCGAGTCCAATCAGCGCACTTCTGTCCGGCGTGTCACTGATCGCCGCGTTCTACGCCTTGGTCCGCTTCCACCTCGTGGCGGCGGCCGGGCTGGGCACTGCCTTTTCCTCCAACCTGCTCATCATCTTCGGCCTCCTCAGCATCGCGGTCGCTCTGCCCTTCCTG
>JAYUDR010000081.1:0-2207 GCA_043739665.1 Chloroflexota bacterium | reverse complement strand
AGGTGACGTCTCCACCGTCGAGGAGGCGCTCCGAGTTGCCGCGTCGATAGCCCACGACGCCATTGTCGAGAACCGGGCGGTCGGCCTTACAACGAGCGGACACCGCCTCGTGAGCATCCCGGCTGATCGAGGTCCCAGGCAGCGCCAGAAGATCATGCAGCTCCTTGCCGCCGTGGAGGGCGATGGCGGCACTACGCTGGCTGAAATGCTTCTCGCCGGCGTGCCCAAGCTTCGCCGCGGCATGACCGCCGTCGTCGTCACAGCGTCGCGGGAGCGGCGTTGGGTCCGGGCTCTGACGCCGCTCCGGGCGCGTGGTGTCGCGGCAGCCGTGATAGCGCTCGACGCTGCTAGCTACGACGTTGCGGGTCGGCATCGGCGCAGCGGCGAGGGCGATGCCGACCTGGCGAGTCAGGAGCAGAGGGCGCTCCGCTTCGCCCTGGCCGAATATGACATCGCGTGCCACGAGGTCCGCGCCGGCGACAACCTTGGGGCGGTGCTGGCATGAGCGTTCAGGCTCGTCCGGAGGTCGTTCGCCAGGAGCGGGAGCCGCTGTCGGTGGCCGACGAGCAGGGTCCGATAGGTCGCGTCCTGGACGCGTTGCGCCCCGACGAGGGCTGGGCCAGTCTGCTGCTGATGCTGATCCTGAGCGGAACAATGGCTTGGTCCATCGCCAACGCCCGCTGGATAAATGGCCGCGACGAGTTGACCAGCTTCGTGATCTGGATTGCTCTGGCGGCGGTCTTGTGGAGTTACCTGAGTGCCAGACTGGGCATATCGCCCTGGCTGGCACATGCACTGGGCTGCTTCATCGGGGCCGTCGTGATCATCGAGGCCATCGGGATGATCATTCCAACCACCGACCCGAGCCCAGGCGGCTGGTTCCATGCGACCGCCAACTCGGTTACCCAAGCGTATCTCGATCTGACCTGGCGCCATCAGATATCTACGCTCCAGTACGGGCACTTCTGTCTAATCCTGGGGATCGTCGTCTGGGGGACGGCCCAGGCCGCGGCCTACGACGTCTTCGGCTATCACCGATCCGTGAACGGCGTTTTGCTGCTGGCGGTCGTCCTAATTGCCAACATGGCGCTCACCCAGAACTCCGACAATCAGGACCAGTTCGTGGCCCTCGTCGTCTTCAGCGCGGCGGCCCTCGTTCTTCTGCTACTGGCGCACGCGACCGATGAGCGTTCGAGCTGGCTGCGCCACCGGATCTGGAGAGGTCGTGATTTCCAGGCCCCCCACACTCGGGGCGGACTGGCGTTCGCTGCGGCGGCAGTTGTCGGGGCCTTGATCCTAACGACCGTCGCCAGCTCCGCTCCGTTGGGCGAATTCGCCAAAAACCTGAACCTTCGGGACACCTTTGGCTGGCTTGAGGGTTACCTGCCCAATGGCGGCAACAGCCGGGTCACTCAGCCCTCTGACTTCGGCTCAACCTCCCCGATCGCCTCATCCTTCAAGGCCGACAATAGTCGAGTCTTCACCGTCAGGGTATCCAGCGGATCAGTAGCTTTCCATTGGCGGCTGGTCGCGTACGACAAGTTCGAGACGAACGGTTGGGCACTCGGACCGAACTCGCGCGACGACCAGGTCTTGGCCGGCGGGACCATCGACGCGGGAACTCAGGACTTGGTCGGCCCGACCACTCCGGATCGGACCCAGATCTCGATGGTGGTGCACATTCAGGACACATCCATCAACCACGTGATTGTCGCCAACGAGCCCGACACGGTGAACGTCGGTGTTCGGCGAACTCTGGTGGAGAGCTCTCCCGGCAACGCCAACGTTGCCTGGCTTTCCTCCGATGCCACGGACTATACGGTCTCCGCTTACGCTCCCAACGTCGACCCTTCGGGGGCTGGTCTGACCGAGCAGCGGCTGCGTCGGGCCGGCAGCACTTACCCGCCGGGGCTACTGGGGAGATACACGCAGGGCGCGAACATGGTCGGTGCCGAGGGTCGCAGTCTCCTCGCCGAGATTGGGAGCTGGGCCAAGAGTCAGGGCAATGCCTTCGACAATGAATATGACGTGGCCAAGGCCGTTCAGACGTATCTCCATTCGGATCGGTTCACGTACAACACCGACATCACAAGCCAGATGCAGCAGCGGTGCCAGGGGCTCTCTACGGTCGACTGCTTCGCCTCCATCCGCCAGGGTTTCTGCGAGCAGTACGCGACGACCATGACGATGCTGATGCGAGCTAAGGG
>JAYUDR010000080.1:0-5968 GCA_043739665.1 Chloroflexota bacterium | reverse complement strand
CGCCGAAGATGTCGCCGACGTAGCCGGAGAAACGCGACCAGTTTGTGCCGAACTGGAACTCCATCACGATGCCGCTGACCACGCCAATGACGAAGGTTACGGCAAAGAGCTTAGTCAGAAAGACCGCCAGGCGATCGTATACGTCCTGCTTGGTCCACCAGCGGAACGTCTCCACGATCGCGATTAATCCGGCCAGACCGATCGTAACGGCCGGGAATATGAAGTGGAAGCTGATTGTCAGGGCGAACTGGATACGTGACAGAGTCAGCACATCCACGGACGATCTCCTACGACGAGCCGAGATTATTGCGCGGCCGTATTCGGCCGCAACATACATCCAGTGAAATTCTCAGAATGACAATACGTGAAGCGGAAGCCTACCGCAGGAGCTGTGGCGCAGCCCGAGACGTGCGGCAGCTCGATCAAGGGGCGAAACGGCCCCAACGGTTTCGTCGCGGACCTGCTAAAACCGTCTGGTGAGCAGCATGCGGGACCGGCTCCAGGTGGCGTGGCTCTTTGGCCTCCGCCAGGCCAATACGCGGATTCCGCCCATCTTCGTCCTCGGCGTGGTGATGATCGTCGCCGTCCTGGGTGGTCTGCTACTCCGCTCGCAACTGGCTGCGGGCGTTGTCGCGGCATCGCCGGTGGCCTCCCGGCCGGCAGCGTCCGGTGCCGTGTCGTTGGCGCTAACTCAGCCGAGCGGCACCAACGCAGGATCGGCGGCCGGCCAGGTCGCAGCGTCCGCCAGCCCCCAGGCCACGCTCGGCATGACCGGCTACGTCTGGCCGCTCGTAGACGCCAACATCACTCTTCCGTTCGGACCGACGGTCTGGGGCGAGTTCATCGTCAACGGCCAGAAGTTCCACGACGGCGTCGACATGGCCACCAAGTGCGGGGATGACGTCCACGCCGCCCACGATGGCGTCGTCCTGGCGGCGGGCCGTGAGTACGACGCCTACATGGGCTGGATCGGCGACATTGCGCCCTACTACCACCTGCTCGACACCAAGCACTGGTGGCCCAGCGTACCGATCGTGGTTGTGATCGATGACCGCGACGGCTACTACAGCATCTACGCCCACGAGTACAAGGTCATAGTCAAGCCCGGCGACCCGGTCACGGCCGGACAGGTCATCGGTAACGAAGGGGCTACGGGCAACGCCTCGGGCTGCCACGTCCACTTCGGCCTCTTCAAGGTGTCCGAAACAGCCACCTTCCAGCTCGACCCGGCGGTTGTCAGCCGAAACCTGCTGCCCCCTTATGAGACGGCGCGAATCGATCCGCTGCTGGTTCTCCCGTTCCGCTGCGAGGTGGAGGAGATGCGGGCGCTGCGACCGGTCGAGGCGGCGCCATGCCCGGTCCTCTCAACGCCGACGCCCTCGGTGAAGCCCACACCGACCTCGAAACCGAGCGCGCGCGCCAGCCCGAGCGCGAGCCAGAGCCCGAGCGCTAGCGAGTCGGGCTAATTCCCAGCCGGCGACGTAGTCCGCCCGCGGCCGCTACTCCGAGCGGATGAACCGCCGGGCGACGAGCGAGAAGGCGGGCAACCGGCCAAGGGCCTCGCTTACGGGCGATGCCGGCGCTCCATCCCGGCCGGCGACCGCCAAGAGTGAATCCGTTGCCGTTGCCTCGGCCGGCCGAGCGTCCACCTCGGCCAGGTCCATGGCGCAGCGGCCGGCCTCTGCCGGACCCAGTTCCGCGAGCGCCGCGGCCAGCACCTCGGCCCGCTCACCGGCTTCGTAGTCGCGACGAAGCTCAACATCAGTTCGCCAGCGGGGCCGTCGCAGCAGGATCGATGACCACACTCGCCCCACCTCGGCCGTGACGGTGCCTTCACCCGGTGCGGGATTTTCGGAGAGCGCCTCGCCGCGGGCCCACAGAGCCGCCTGGTGGAGCAGCGCGTATTCGTCAAGATCAGCGTAGTGGCCCAGGTCGTCCGCCGGCGATCGGTCGCCAAAGATGGCCAGGATGCTCGGCCGGAAGACCTCCGCCAGATCCAGGTCAATCGCCCGGACGGAACGGTGGTAGTAGATCTGCTGGTACATGAAGAGGCGCGCGGTCAGGAACATCTCCAACGCGCCCAGGCCCGGCTCGTACATCGAGAGACCGCGGACGCCGATGAACGAATACCGTCGAAGTCGCTCAACGTCCACCGGCCCGGTGGAGACCCCGATCAGGTATGCGTCGCGGCGCACGTAGTCGAGGTTGTCGACCGTGAATACGCCCGACAAGAGCGGCTGGAGCCAGCGCAGCCAGCGCGGCATCGATGGATCGGCTATGGCCGGCTTCGAGATCAGGAAGGAGAGCCAGGCCGGATCGATCAACTCATCTGGCCGGAGGGCGTCGCGCTCGGGCACGATTCCGGGCGCCCGCCGGATGGCTCGGATCGGCTCGCCTAGCTCTCGCTCGATGATGAGTTGCGAGAGGTCCTCGTGGGTCAGGCTCTTGTGCATCCGCCGCGGGTCCGCCGGCGCACCGAAGTGGCACAGCACATGCTCATCGAAGAAGTGGGCAAATGGCCCGTGCCCCACGTCGTGGAGAAGTCCGGCCAGCCGCAGCGTCTCGACTACCAGCCCTTCGGATGGCGCCCGCACCGCCGGCTCCGCTACAGCCAGCGCCGCGCAGAGACTTGGATACAGGTGGCGCGCCCACAGGCCGGCCTCGTGCATGACGCCCAGGCTGTGGGTGAAGCGGCTGTGCTCGGCCGTGGGAAATACCCAGCGCGCGCTCTGGAGCTGACTGATGCGCCGCATCCGCTGCAGCCACGCCGAGTCGAGCAGGTCGCCCTCAGCCGCCTCTTCGGCCGCCAGTCCCAGCCTTCGGGCGAGCTCCGGCGTGAGCCGCTTGGTCAGTTCGATGTAGCCGTGGATCGGATCGCTGATGAGATTGACGGCCCACAGCTGCGGATGAGTCTGGCCGTCCGCGGACATCGCCCCGCCCGCACTCCCCTGGACACTCAAGATTTCATCTTGCATGGCGCCAGCCTAGACCAGTCGCGATCCTGGCGCGGTGCCGCTAGTACCTTGCGGCGGCATTGCGGTAAGTGGCGGCCACTTCGTCGCGCAACTCGGGCGGGGCCATGACCTCGACCTGGGCGCCCCACTGCAGGATCCAGCGCCGGATCTCGAGGGTGCCCGGAACGCGCGCCCGCCAAACAATCGAGCCGTCGGCCTCGCGCGTCACTTGCTCCGTGGGATGCCAGGTCGTCTCCGTCACCAGGCCGGCGATCTCGGCATCGAAACGCAGTTCGACCTCGACCTCCTCCTGATCCGCTATGACGCCCCAGGCTCGGCCCAGCCCCGCCTGGACGACGGCCGGATCGGGCGGCTCAAACGTCTCCGGGGCAATGGAGAGTTCCAGGACGCGTTGCAGTTTGAAGGTTCGGACGGCGCCCCGCGACTCGTCGTAGCCCATCAGGTAGAGAGCCCGCGTCGTCGCCGACGCCTCGATCAGGTACGGGTGAACGCGCGATCGGCGGGGCGGCCGGCCGGGGCTGTAGGTGGCCGCGTCGTAGGTAAGTTCCACGACCCGGCGCTCCGCCCAGGCCCGGGCCAGGACGCGTAGGTTGCGCGTCAGCCGCTCGTCTGGCGGGCGGCTGGCAAGGACGTCGATGGTCCGCTCCAGATGCCGGGCCACGACCGGCGGCAGGATCTCGGCCAACTTCTGGAAGGCCGCACCGGTGTCCGGGTCGTAGCGGTCGGCGAACTGCGCCGTCAGGCGGGCGGCCAGGAAGAAGGCCACGGCCTCATCAAGAGTCAGGCGCAGAGGCGGCAGGAATGCCCCTTCGACAATCCCCCATCGACCGCCATCGTTCCAGAGCGGTATCCCGATCTCACCCTCGAGCGCCCGCAGGTCGCGATAGACGGTCCGACGCGACATGCCGACGAACCCGGCGACCGCGTCCACGGAGGCCCCTTCCGGATGGGCGGCCAGGAATCGCAGGACTCGATAGAAACGCGCCAGTCGATCGTGCTTGGTCGTGTCGTGCGGATCCGAGGGGGGCGTCATCGCGGCTCAATCAAGTCCGAGGTGGCGAGATAGCGACCTGGGTGTCCCGATTGGTCACCGTCATGCGAACCTTGACTGTGGCCTGGATGCCGTGGGGCAAAATCTCCTGGGCGCTGCCGTTGATGCTGCCCGAAATCATGCCCACCTCACCATCCCCAAAAACCCAGAAGTTGATTTCGCCGCGCCACGTTTCCAGAACCGCGCTCTTCGTCAGCCACCTGATCTGCGGAAAAGACGCCTGGAACGTGTTGCCGTCAACGGCCACGCGGCAATGCCGCGCCCGTGCCCCTTCAACGTACTCCAGACCGCGATACTCGGCGGTGGCCCGATTTGTCGGGGAGAGGGCCTGGGCCAACGCCGTAGAATCGACCAGCTGATCAGCCACATCGCGCGGGGCGGCGGTCTGCCATGGCGTGCCGGGCGCCAGCGTCCAGGCGGAGGTCCCGATTCGGACCACTCCGTACTGACCAAACAGATCGGCGCGCACGACCTGGGCCGTCCACGAGACGTCCGAACCGAGCCGGTATCCGGTCAGGCTCACGGTCCCGACAGATCTCTGGTCGACATCGCCCCAAAGGTCGACCTCGAGCTTGGCCGATGCGGCGGTCGACAGCGGGCGGCTGCAGTCCGGCGGCACCAAATTAGCCCCACTTGGACCGAAACGCGAGTAGGCCGCGGGCTTGTTCTGTAGAGCCGCATCGTCGGCCAGGCTGACTCCGGCGTAGACCCCCCCGATCGCAGACGTGGCCACCACGGCAAATGCGACCGAAGCCGCCAGGCGCTTCCGGCGGAACCCTACCTCAGGGATGAACTGGCGGCTGATTCCGAGGCCCGCATAGAGGCTGGTCGCCAGCAGGGCCAGAGCCCATGGATACAGGAATTCGGCCGACGGCAACAGAGCCTGAGTGCCACCCTCGAGCAGCTGGCCGACAACGCTGGCGATGGAGGGAATCAGCAGCAGCGCCGCCGCCAGCCCGATCCAGAAGACACCCGCCGCGCGGATGTTGTCCCTCACTAGGGGCGGCCATACGATCGCGGCAACGCTTACCAGCAGCGGCAGGGATGCGGCAACGCCCACCAGCACGTCGACTGGCCCACCCGGTCGATATGCGATCAGGACGATTCCGCCGCCCGCGGCCCAGAGAACCGTGAGGGCGCCGGCGAGAAGCCGTAGCTCGAACTGGCGGACGCGCACGCTGGCAGTCTAGCGGCCCTGAGGCGGCTGGCGATAGCGTCTGCGAAGGCTAATCCCGCCGTGGCCCGTAGACCGTAGACCGCAGGGCAAAGCAAAACGCCCGAAGGAACCTACTCGCTGCGTGTGCCTTGATGTCATCTCAGCTGCTAGCAGGCGCTCAGCACCTCCGGGCGTACTGAATACGCTACGCCGAGCCTGATCGAGGTTCAATCGTAGTTTTCCACGCGTTTGGATGTTCGGCAGGGAACTTGTCCACCGGTTGTCCACCATGGCCGGGGACATCGGGCCCCAAACGGGTGCCGGAGCCGCTCCTAGGCGCCCACGCCGGTATCGAATCGAAGCCGCGGCTCGGCCGCCGAATTTGAGGACTGCATCCATTGCGCGGCGGCCAGGGGAGTGACGACTGCGTTGGCGAGCATCTGGAGGGTCCGCGGCGGCACACGGAAAACAGTGCTGTCTATGCCAGCGGAGGCCCAGACCCACTGGTACTGGCAGAGATCTTGATCCATCAGGATTCGAACTTCGCGACCGTGCCCGAAAGGCGGAATCCCTCCCGCGGAGAAGCCCGTAAGGTCGTGCGCCTGGCGAACGGTGGCCTGCCTAATAGAAACCTCCCCGGCCACCGCCGCCAGCAGCTGGAGATCTACCTGGTTCCGGCCGGATACGAGGCAGATGATCGGAATGAGCCGGCCTTCCGGGCGCGGAGATACGAAGACGAGTGACTTCACGATCTGCCCGACCTCGGCGCCGACGGTCGCTGCCGTC
>JAYUDR010000079.1:0-14303 GCA_043739665.1 Chloroflexota bacterium | reverse complement strand
CCAGTACTGATCCACGGTGGGTGTTCGAAGGGTGACGGCGGGGGCGTTCACTCGTCGTGAGCGTGGCACGATCCTGGCCCAGGAGACCTCCGACCGGCCAATGCTCCGGGCATTCCTCGATAGGGACCGGCTCTTCTCGGCCTACGCCTTGTGCGATCTCGACGATCGCGAGTTCCTCCGCACCCGCTGGGGAGTGGCGCTGGTCCGTGGCGAACTGATCGCGGTCGTTCTCCAATACGCGGGCTACTCGCCCCAGCCGATCTTCGTGATGGGCGAGAACGCCGGCATCGAGGCCATTTTGGCCAACGTCATCAAGCCCAGGGCAGCCTTCGTAGCTTCGCGACCGGAGCATCTAGCCGCCATCGCCACGAGCTATCGCATCGAGCCTGGGCCGACGATGCTCCGAATGTGGGTGGATGCAGCCCACTTCCGACCCTTCCCCGGCGAAGTGCAGAGGCTCCTGCCGATCGAGATCAGCGACCTCAACCGCCTGTACCAACTGGGCTTCGCATCATGGCTGCCGGCGAGCGCTATCACCGACGGCCTCTATTACGGAGTCCGTGTCGGCGGGAGGCTGGTTTCGGCCGCAGGCACCCACGTGATCAGCCCGAATGCCAGACTGGCCGTGGTCGGCAACGTCATGACCCACACGGATTCTCGCGGACACGGCTACGCTACCGCAGCAACCGGCGCCGTGACCGCAGACCTGCTGCGGTTCTGCGATCAGGTCGTGCTGAACGTTCGGGCCGACAACACTCCCGCGCTGGCAGCTTATCGACGGCTCGGTTACCAGCCTTACGTGTCATTCGAAGAGCGGCTCGTTCATCGGTCTGAGCCGCCGTGGAGCGGCTGGTCGGGAACCTTCCGCCGCATATTTGGTCGCAAGGAGTCCTGATTCGCATGGCCACTCAAACGGGCACCCTACCCAAACATGACGTCGTGGATCTTGGCCTTGCCGGCGAGGGCAAGCGCCGTATCGAATGGGCCGAGCGCGAGATGCCCGTTCTGCGATTGATCCGCGAACGGTTTGAGCGCGAGAAGCCGCTCGCCGGCCTGCGCATCGCCGCCTGCCTGCACGTCACCACGGAGACGGCAAACCTCGTCCGGACACTCAAGGCCGGCGGCGCGGACGTGGTCCTGTGTGCCTCGAACCCGCTCTCGACTCAGGACTACACCGCTGCGGCGCTGGTTGCCGAGTACGGCATCTCGACGTTCGCCCGCCACGGCGCGGATCGCGACACCTACTACAAGCATCTCAACGCCGCGGCCGACAGCCGGCCCCACATGACCATGGACGATGGCTGCGACCTCGTGACGCTCATCCATCAGGAGCGCCGTGACCAGCTGACGGAAATCCTGGCCGGCACCGAGGAGACGACCACGGGCGTCATTCGCCTCAAGGCCATGGCCGCCGACAGCGCCCTGGGCTATCCGGTCGTGGCCGTGAACGAGGCCCTCACCAAGCATCTCTTCGACAACCGCTACGGCACGGGCCAGTCCACTTTGGACGGCGTCCTGCGCGCCACCAACCTCCTCATCGCGGGCCGCCACGTGGTGGTTGCCGGATACGGCTGGTGCGGCAAGGGCATCGCCTCTCGCTTCCGTGGCATGGGCGCCCAGGTGGCTGTGGTCGAAGTGGACCAGGTCCGGGCCCTCGAGGCCCTTATGGACGGCAATATCGTCATGACGATCGGCGATGCGGCGTCCTGGGGAGACATCTTCATCACCGCCACGGGCGACATCCACGTCATCCGGGCCGAGCATTTCAAGGTCATGCGCGATGGCGCAATCATGGCCAACTCCGGCCATTTCGATTGCGAAATCGATCTGCCCGCGCTCAACGAATTGGCGGGCGAGCGTGTCCGTGAGGTCCGCGACAACGTCGTCGAGTACACCGTCGGCGATCGCCGGCTCCACGTCCTGGCCGAGGGCCGTCTTGTCAACTTGAGCGCGGCCGAGGGACACCCGGCGGCGGTCATGGACATGAGCTTCGCTAATCAGGCCCTCTGCGCTGAATATCTGCGCGGCAAGCACAAGGATCTAGCAAACGGCGTGTATGACGTTCCGGAGGAGATCGACGTCGAGGTGGCTCGGCTCAAGCTGGCGGCCATGGGCATCGTGCTCGATCCGCTAACGCCCGAGCAGGCCGAATACCTCAGCAGCTGGCAGCACGGCACCTGATCGAGTAACTCACGATGTCTACGATCCGGCCGTCGGCACCTTCCGTGCGACCACCTCCATGCCAACTCCGCGCCAGGCTCACGCCGCCGCCCTCCTGCAGGACGGGCGCGTGCTTGTCGTTGGTGGATGGTCGTCGGCCGCCCCAGTCGACGCCGCTGGCATGAAGCCCAGCCTCACAAACGCTGAGATATTCAGCGTCTGAGGCCGGGGTCTGACGGAATTCCCCTCGGAACGGTTCGGCCATCCCAGCGGGTCACTGCATGGCTCCTCGCGGCGAGACGGACCGTACCGCTGGGGTCCGACTGTGGCTACATGTGGCGATGAGCCGCGAGTGAGCGTCGTATTGCATGATTGGGCGTCAGGGTAACGCGCCTTACTATCATCGAGACGCTGCGCGCGACCAAGCGCGCCCACACCCATTCATCGGTAAACGGAGCATGGCGGCCCGTGGACCAAGAATGGCCATCAGGATATCCATGCGGCGACCCATTTCGGTTGCTGTTCGCGAGGCTGCCCAACCATGAGTGACCTCACCCCGCGCGAGTCTGTCTTCCTGCTCTGCACGGCTCCCGACGGGGCGGTGAAGGTGGGCGTTCTCTTCCGGGACGGCACGGTCCGGCTCGCCCAGAAGGCGCTGGCGGAGCTGTTCGGGGTCGGCCTGCCTGCAATCAACAAACACCTGAAGAACATCTTCGAGTCGGGGGAGCTGGAGTCAGCGCCAACTACTTCCAAAATGGAAACAGTGGGATCCGAGGGTGGGCGCGAGGTGGTCCGCTCGGTCGAGTTCTACAGTCTCGACGCGATCATCGCCGTCGGGTATCGGGTCAACAGCTACCAGGCCACGCGATTCCGCATCTGGGCGACGCGCACGCTGCGCGAGTTCATGATCAAGGGCTTCGTGCTGGATGACGAACGGCTGAAGCAAGGCCGCGCGCTCTTCGGCAGGGACTACTTCGACGAATTGCTCGAACGGATCCGTGAGATCCGCGCCAGCGAGCGGCGCTTCTATCAGAAGATCACCGACATATACGCGCTTCAGTGAACTACGACGTGCATGCGCCGCTGACACAGGAGTTCTTCGCGACCGTGCAGAACAAGTTGCATTGGGCAATCACCGGGCAGACGGCCACCGAGATCATCTACTCGTCCGCAGACGCCACCAAGCTCTTCATGGGCCCTTCGACTTGGAAAGCTGCCCCGCACGGGAAGGTCATGAAGTCCGATGTGACTGTCGCGAAGAACTACCTGACCGAGGCCCATATCAAGGAGCTGAACCGCATCGTTTCCGCGTATCTCGACCTCGCTGAGAACCGCGCCCAGCGAGGCATTCTGATGAAGATGAGCGATTGGGCGGCGTTTCTGAACGGCTTCCTCGATCTCTCAAGTTATCCAATCCTCGCCGACAACGGGACAGTTAGTGCCATCGAGGCGAAGCTCAAGGCAGAAGGAGAGTACGAGCAGTACCGCGAGAGCCAGGACGAGTTCGTCTCGGACTTCGACCGGGTCGTTGAGGAGACGAAGCGGCTCGAGGACGGTTCTGGCTGAGAGCCGGGCCGGGGCAATCGGGCTTGGGGAGGGGACAGGGGCCGCTCGGTGATTTGCCCTGCCGCACTGGCGATCTCCGCGCGAATTGCCGAGCTCTACCTGGCCTCGGGCACGGCAGGAGCAACCTCTGGAATACCCGTCAGGTGACTACTATCGCGATCGAGCGTCTCGAATATTCGCCAGGTGGCTGGTAAGGGCTGATGGAGACTCGCAGGGGCTGGAATTGCCGCTCGCCGTTCGATAGTAGTCGCGTGGTGGCTAATCCGAACGTCGGGCGCCGAAGCGCGTGAGGCTGGGCGGCGTGAGGCTGGGCGGCGTGAGGCTGGGCGATTGTTCCCGAATCGACCGCCCAGTCGAGCCCGACCGCCCCGCATGCTAACCTTCGGACCGCGACCTGATCGGGCCCGCCCTCACCCGTCAGTCAGGACGGGCGCCCCTGGGAGAACGATGACCAGCATTCTCGACGATCCGCAGTACCTCTTCACCTCCGAGTCGGTGACCGAAGGCCACCCGGACAAGATGTGCGATCAGATTTCTGACGCCATCCTGGACGCCATCCTGGCCGAGGACCCATACGCCCGAGTTGCCTGCGAGACGGCGACCACCACGGGCCTGGTCCTGGTTCTGGGTGAGGTCACCACCTCAACCTACGTGGATTTCCAGGCGGTCGTGCGAGACACCGTCAAGTCGATCGGCTATACCAATGCCGATTACGGCTTCGACTACCTGACCTGCGGCACGCTCGTGTCCGTCAAGGAGCAGTCACCCGACATCGCCCAGGGCGTTGACGACGCCTTCGAGACGCGCGGCAAGAAGACGGAGCTTGGGGCCGGGGACCAGGGCATGATGGTCGGCTTCGCCTGCCGCGAGACGCCTGAACTCATGCCGCTGCCGATCGCCCTGGCCCACCGCCTGGCGCGCCGCCTGGCCGAAGTCCGCAAGAGCGGCCAGCTGCCGTACCTCCGCCCAGACGGCAAGACGCAGGTCACAGTCGAGTACGACCATGGCGTGCCGAAGCGGGTCACCAACGTCGTCGTCGCGGCCCAGCACGACCCGGACGTGGCCATTGAGAAGCTCCGTTCCGACATCACCGAGTTGGTGATCAGGCCGATCATCCCGGCCGAATTGCGTGTCAAGGATCCGGTTACGCACGTCAATGCCACGGGCCGCTTCGTGATCGGCGGACCGATGGGCGATGCCGGTCTGACCGGCCGCAAGATCATTGTCGACACGTACGGCGGCATGGCCCGCCACGGTGGCGGCGCATTCTCCGGCAAGGATCCGACGAAGGTCGACCGCTCCGCTGCCTACGCGGCCCGCTGGATTGCCAAGAACGTAGTTGCTGCCGGCCTGGCCGATCGCTTCGAGATCGAGCTTGCCTACAGCATCGGCGTCGCCCAACCGGTCTCAATCTCCATCGAAACCTACGGCACCGAGAAGGTCTCCGACGAGAAGCTGCTGGCCGCAATCAAGAAGCATTTCGACCTCCGCCCGTCGCGGATCATCGAGGCCCTGGACTTGCGCCGGCCGATTTACCAGCCCACGGCCGCCTACGGTCACTTCGGCCGCACGGACCACGACTTCCCCTGGGAGCGCCTCAACAAGGCGGCCATTCTCGCGGACGAGTGCGGTGTCGCGATGCCGGACGCGGCCGGGCGCTAGCTGGCGTGTACGCCGTCGTTCTCGCGGGCGGTGGAGGGACCCGGCTCTGGCCGCTGAGTCGGCCGGAGTGCCCCAAGCCGTTCCTGAGGCTTCTCGGCGAAGAGACGCTGATCCAGCGGACGGTGGCCCGGTTGGCGCCTCTCGTGGAGCCGCGGGACGTCTACGTGGTCGTGGATCGGAGGCACCTCGGCCTCGTAGCGGAGCAGCTGCCGGCGATTCCCTCGGCCAACGTAATCGGCGAGCCGATCGGCCGCAACACAGCCGCGGCCGTGGCCCTGGCCGCTGAGGTCATAGGCCGGCCCGGCGATGAGGTTATGCTCGTGCTGCCGGCCGATGCTCACATCGCCGACGAAGCCGGGTTCAGGGCCGCCCTAGCGGCCGCCGCCGAGGTGGCTCGGGACGGCTGGTTGGTAACGCTCGGAGTCAGCCCTGACAGTCCGGAGACGGGCTACGGCTACGTCCTCTCTAGGCCGCCGGCCCGGGAGGTCGCAGGCCATCCGGTCTTCTCCGTTGAGCGCTTCGTGGAGAAGCCCACGAAGGAACGAGCGGTCGAGCTACTTGCCACCGGCCTGGCGTCTTGGAACGCGGGCATCTTCGCCTGGACGAGGGCGACCATCCGCGATCGCCTGGCCCGTCACGCCCCGGACATTCTGGAGCCGATCCGGACTATCGCCGCGAACGGCACGAACGGCACGAACGGCAGGCCCGACGACCTGGACATCGCCTATCCGGCTATCCGGGCCACTTCCATCGACTACGCGGTCATGGAGCCGGCCTCTATCGAGGGCGCGGTCGCCGTCGTGCCGATGGCCGTGGGCTGGAGCGATCTGGGCAGTTGGGCCGCCCTGCGGGATGTCTGGCAGGCGAGGTCTGAGAATCAGCCGGACGGCACTACCATCGGCCTGGGTAATCGTCGAGACCTCGATTCGGTCGAGACCCTGGTTCTCGCCGGCGAGCGGCTCGTGGTGACTATCGGACTGACGGGCATGATCGTTGTCGACACCCCTGATGCCCTACTTATCTGTGCGGCAGATCGATCTCAAGAGGTCCGAAAGGTCGCCGAAGAGCTGGCGAAAATCGGCCGGTCGCCCGCCGCCAACGAGGAGAAGCAGCTTTGAGCGCCACGCAAATCGTCTTCGGCACCGATGGCTGGCGCGCGAAGATCGGCGACGACTATACGTTCGCCAACGTTCGCCGCTGTGCTCAGGCCGTGGCTGAGTACGTGATCGCCAACGGGAGCCAGTCGCGCGGCATCGTCCTCGCCTACGACAGGCGGTTCGCCAGCGAACACTTCGCCGCCGCTGCCGCCGAGGTGGTGCTGGGCCACGGCATTCCGATCGTCTTTGCCGATCATGCCGTGCCGACGCAGATGTCCTCGTTTGAAGTTGTTCAACGCAAGGCCGCGGCCGGCATCGTCATCACTGCCAGCCACAACCCCTGGACCGATAACGGCTTCAAGATCAAATCGCCCACGGGCGCGGCCGCCGGGCCCGAGATGCTGACCGACATAGAGGCTCGCATCGCCGCCGGTGCCGATAAGCCCATCGAGAGCCGGCCTTTCGCCGATGCTGAGGCCGCCGGCCTGGTCGAGCGGTACGACTCGTTCGATGCCTACCGCACGTTCATCGGAACAAACCTGGATCTGGACCGCCTTCGCGCCGCGGACTTGGATTTGCTCGTGGATCCGCTTTTCGGCTCCGGAGCGACGTGGATCCCGCGTCTGCTGGCGGGTGGTCGGATCCGCGTCAACGAGCTGCATTCCGAGCGCAACCCGTACTTCGGCGGCGTCAATCCCGAGCCCATCCCGCCCAACGTGGACGAGGCGCTCCGGACGATCGCGGTCGGCCGCTACGACCTGGGTCTGCTCCTTGACGGCGACGCGGATCGATCCGGGGCAGCGGACGAACGCGGCACGTTCATAACCACGCTCCAGATTTACGCCCTGCTCATGTACTACCTGGTCGAGCATCGGGGCCTGCGAGCACCGGTCGTCAAGACGGTCAACGAGACGTCGATGGCGGAGCGGCTGGGCGAGCGCTACGGCGTGCAGGTCTACGAGGTCCCCGTCGGCTTCAAGTACGTCGGGCCCAAGATGATCGAGACCGGGGCGATGATGGGCGGCGAGGAGTCCGGCGGCTTCGGCTTCGGGATGCACCTGCCGGAGCGGGACGGCATCTTCGCCGACCTGATGCTGCTCGATCTCTTCCTGCGTGAGAAGGATGCGGGGCGGTGGCCCGTGTCGAAGGCGATTGCCCATCTGCACGAGATCGCGGGGCCTTCCAGCTACCGGAGACTGGACGTCCATTTCGATCGGGTGGTCTATCCGGCGCTGAAGGATCGTCTCCTGGTCGAGCTGCCCCAGAAGGCTCCGACCGAGCTGGCCGGTCGGCCGGTCGTTCGAACGCAGACGCTCTCGACCAACGACGGCTTCAAGTTCTTCGCCGATGATGGGTCGTGGCTCCTCGTCCGCTTCAGCGGCACAGAGCCTCTCGTTCGGGTGTATACGGAGGCGGTTTCGGCCGCCGCCGTGGATTCGAACCTGGCCGCGGGAGAAGCGATCGTCCGCGGATCCTGAGTCATCCGGCCGTGCCGGACCGAGCCCCGGCAGGCCGGCCAAGGTAGTCGAAATGACGTCATCAATCACTACTGAAACAGCACCGCCGTAATCGGCTCGCAGCTGTACAGTGAGAGCCTAGCTGCCCGCAGTAGCCACCCGTGGCCGGGCAGTGACCTCTTCGGGCAATGCAGGGCGACGGAGGGTTACAGGCGATGCACAGTTCTCTCATTGGAAAAGTCGAAAAGGCAAACCGCTACGCCCGCGAGCTTGATCGGATCTCATTCGAACAGCTCGCGGTCACGTTTAAGGGCGACAACGACACTCACACGGTTCGACTCGACAGCGAAGCTTGGCACTGCACTTGCCACTTCTTCGAGAGTTGGCAGTCATGCGTTCACGTCCTGGCCCTGCAAAAAATCTTGGGCGTGATGCTCCCCGAGGCGGCGCAGGTGTCCATCTTCACTGCTCAGCCGGCCGTCCCTGCCTGATAGCGGCTAAGATCCGACCAGGCGATCTGCTGGGGGGTTGCTTCCAGCCGTCTTCGCCTGGCCCTGAGACGCGGTAGCGCGAACCACCAAGGATGAGCCTGTGAACATTCCACGAATGCGCGCCTTCGCGATGGCGACGGCAGCCACGGCCCTCCTGATTGCCGTGGCCGCGTGCAGCGCTGCCGCCCCAACGCGCATCATCGTCTACACCACGGCCACGCCGGCCCCGACCGCCCGGCCAACGCCGGTGGCTACCCCCACGCCGATCCCGACGCCGACGCCCGCCCCGACCGATACTCCTCTTGCGGGATCGCCGACTCCAACCCGGACCGCCAAGGCGAGCGCCACCCCGACAATCGGCCCCAAGGGCCCTGCGGGCGGCTGCACCGGTGACGCCAGACACCAGGCCTTCCTCGCGGACGCAGCCAACAACCTCACTTTCCAGGTCTACTGCGCGGCGCTGCCCAGCGGCTGGATCCTGACTGCCGGCAACTTCACGCAGCCCAGCGGCGGCGTCCTCGATGTTTCGTACAAGGGGCCGGCTGGGGCTACGGTCGCCATTCAGGAAGGTGCCTTCTGCATTACCAGCGCAATCGCCTGCTCGCCGCATGACAAGGTCATCGGTTCGGCCAAATTTGGCGATCTCGCCGGCTCTCTTGATACGCTCGGCCCGGGCCCCGGCTTTGTGATCTACGTTGCCGCCGGGACGACTCGCGCCTACACGGCGAAGGGAACTGGGTTGACGCAGGCGGCGTTCGTCGGCATCGTCGCAGCGATGGTCAAAGTTCCCAAGTCCTAGGGGGTCTGCGACTCTAGCGGCGCTTCGATCGCCCCGGCTTCCGGCGGCTCCGGCGGCGCCGGAGGCTTGGCCCGAGCCATGCGGTGGCGATCTGGGCGGGGCTGCGCATCAGACGCCAACGGCGGCTCCACCTCCTGGTCCTGACCGGCCTGGGGGAGCCGTGGGACGCGTATAGGTCGTCCTTCGCGCTCCTCGACGCGCCGTGCCGCGCGCAAGGTCACGGAGCCCGTGTCGTTCCGGCCGAGGTAGTAGAAGAAGAACGAGGCGATGACCGCGGCCACGGGAATGCCGAAGATCGCGCCCGGGATACCGGCCAGCTTGGATCCGACCATCACCGAGCCAAGAACCACAACCGGGTGGAGGCCGACCGCTTCCGACATCAGTCGCGGCTGGACGACGTTCATGAGCACGAACCAGCCCGCGACCATGATGATCAGCACGGGCAGCACGGCGCTGGGCGCGAAGAAGATTGCCACCAGCACCGGCGGCAGCCACGACAGGAACGGCCCGAAGAACGGGATGGCCTGCAGCACGCCCGACGATGCGGCCGTGACCGGCATGTACGGCAGGCCCAAGAGGGCACTGGCGGCCATCGAAACCAGGCCGTAGATCACTCCCATGACGGCCTGCCCGCGCAGGAAGCCGCCGAACGATCGGGCCACACTCCGCTCCAGCAGCCGAGCCTGATCGCTGTACGAGGGCGGCACGAGACGGAAGAGGAATCTGACTATCCGGCTTTGATCGACCGCCATGTATAGCGACAGGAAGAAGACGAATAGCAGGTTGCCGAATATACCCAGGCTGGCGACCGCGATGTCGCCAAGCGGCTTGGCCAGCGCGCCTGCGCCGCTCTTGAGGCTGGCGAGCAACTGGTTGACCTGGTCGTAGAGGTTGACCTGGCTGCCGCCGACGGAGTTGAGACGGTCCTGCCAGGGCCGCAGGATCTCACGCAAGGGATCACCTACCGGCAATTGGCTGACCAGGTTGTTAATCGATGTATAGAGCTGCTGCGCCACGAGCAGGATGCCCGCGATCAGGAGCCCGATCAGCAGGGCATAGACCAGGATGACCGCCAGCGCTCGAGGCAGACGCGGGAAGAGGTGGAGCAGGGCGCCGGCTAGTGGGCTCAGGATGAAGGCCAGCAACCAGGCCAGAAAGAAGACCATGATCACGTCGCCGAAGAACATGATCCATTTGCCGACGTAGTCGATGACGACGAAGGTGAAGGTCAACGTCGCCACGATCAGCAACGCCGTCAGCCAGCCCTGCTGGCGAGGATTCAAGTTGGATGTCGCGATGGTGGCCTGGTCGGTCATTGTCGAGATGTTACGCCGCCCGGGTCGCCTTGGGCGAACGACTAGCGCAGCCCCATTCGCTCTCGAACTTCGGCCATCGTGGCCTCGGCGATAGGGCGGATACGCTCGGCGCCCGAGTCCAGGATGCGGCCCAGTCGGACCGGATCGGCGATCAACTCGCGGTAGGTCTCTCGAGCCGGGGCGTAGTGGTCGATGATCCGCTGGGCCAGTAGCTTCTTGGTATCGACGCAGCCGGTCCGGGACGTTCGTTCGCCCTCCCAGATCGCCTCGTAGTCGTCGCCGAAGTGGCGGTGCATCTGGCACACGTTGCAGACTTCCGGCCGACCCGGATCGGTGCGGAGGATTCGCTGCGTATCCGTGACCATCGACATGATCTGCTTCCGGATCAGCTCCGGCTCGGCCAGGATTTCGATGGTGTTGCCGACCGACTTGCTCATCTTCTTGACGCCATCCGTGCCCACCACCACGGGAGCGTCGGTGTAGACGGCCTGCGGCTCGGGGAAAGTCTGGCCGTATCGGGCGTTGAAGGCGCGCACGATTTCGCGGCTCAGTTCCAGGTGCGGGGCCTGGTCCTTGCCTATGGGGACAAGCGAGGCCTTGTAGATGATGATGTCCGCGGCCTGCAGAACGGGGTAGGTGAGGAGCCCGTGGTTGACGTCCTCAGGCTGGTTGTGCCGCTTCTCCTTGTACGTTGGCGTGCGCTGCAGCCAGCCGACCGGCGTCACCGTGTTGAGGAGCCAGCACAGCTCCGTCACCTCGGGTCGGTGCGACTGCACGAAGAGCGTGCACTTGTCCGGATCAAGACCCAGGGCGATCAGCGAGGCCGCCATCTCCAGCGTCTGGCGGCGCAGCCGGTCCGGGTCGTGGACGCTCGTCAGGGCGTGGTAGTCGACGATGCAGTAGATCGTCTCGAAGCCTTCGGCGGCGCCGCGGTTCTGGAGCGTGACGTAGTTGCGGATCGCGCCGAGGTCGTTGCCCAGATGCGTGACACCGCTGGGCTGGATGCCGCTGAAAGCGCGCGGCTTGGCGGGCAGGTTCGGGGCGCGAGTGGTCGGCCTGGGGGCGGCGTCTGTGGTCATGGCGGCGAGTGTAGCGGACGGAGCGAGTTGGTCGCTGGTCGCCAGGACCTCGGGAAGTCAGCGCAGGCAGCCGATGAGTGAGGCTGCTTTGTACTCGGTCTCCAGGTACTCGTCGGCCGGATCGGAGTCCCACACGATTCCGCCGCCAACGCCGAACCTCAACTCCCGGGCGTCGGCCCAAACAGTCCGGATGACGATGCTGAGATCCATCTGGGACAGGTCATGGCTGAACCAGCCCAGCGCGCCCGTATACGGGCCGCGCGCAACTTCCTCCAGCTCTCCGATCAGGCCAATTGCGGCACGTTTGGGGCAACCCGTGACCGAGCCTCCGGGGAACGTCGCCCGCAGCAATTCGTCCAGCGTGACGTCCGGCCGGAGGCTGCCCGTCACGGTCGCCACCAAGTGCCAGACTCGCGCGTAGCGCTCGAGCTCGGGGAATGCGGCTACGCGCACCGAGGGCACGCTGCAGATGCGCGTCAGATCGTTGCGGAGCAGGTCCACGATCATCGCCAGCTCGCTCCGGTTCTTGGCGCTGGACAGTAGGCCGGCGGCCGTGGCCTGATCCGCGGCGGGGTGGTCCGCCCGCGGAGCGGTGCCCTTGATGGGCCTTGTCGTGATGACCCCGGCGTCGATACGGAGGAACGATTCGGGGCTGGCGCCGATCACGGCGAAGTCGGGCTCGACGATGATGGCCGAATGGGGTGCGGGATCGGCCGCGGCGAGGCAGCGGGCGAACGACAGCAGGCTACCTTCGTAGGCCCAGGCCTCCTGTCTCGTGAGATCGACCTGGTAGACATTGCCCAGGGCGATCTCTTCACGAATGCGTTCGACTTTCTGGCGGTAGCGTGCCGGCGTGTCGCTATCCCAGATCTTGTGGGCCCTGAACGGACCGGGCCTCAGGAGGTTCGGCCTGGGTTCGACCGTGCGCGATGCCACACGTACACCCTCGTACAGCACTGCCTGCGCGCGATCCCAGATGCGGACGCTGCCGTAGAGCACGAAATGGGAGTCCGGTAGGGCCAGCGCGGGCCGGCCCGGATTGCGGCGAGCGGCCGCTTCGGCGCCAAACCCGTAGCCGACGAAACCCACCAGGTCGGGGCGGATCGGTGGCACCGTGCCCGAGCGTTGAAAGCGGAGTCGCATGAGCTCTGCCGCGTCGATCAATGCCAGCGGATCGTGCGCGAGAATGACCCAGCGGCCTTCGCCGTGAAGTAGCGCGAAGGGGGTCGCCTCGGGCAGGTCGGGTAGGCCGACGGCAGGGTAGACCGCAGGCCTGCACTTCCAAGTCTCAGAAACGTCCATGGACCGCGTTCCGCAGAATCTTCGAGCCGTCCTCGGTCAGGAAGGAATCGGGATGGAACTGCAGGCCAGCCATCGGCCAGCGGCGATGACGCAGTCCCATCACCAGCCCATCCTCAGAGCGGGCGCACACGTCCATATCAGCCGGGACCTCCGTCACGCACAGGGAGTGATAGCGCCCGACCGTCAGCGGCGACGCTAGCCCCTCGAACAGTCCCAGCCCATCGTGCGTCACCACCGAGGTCTTGCCGTGGACCGGTTCCGGGGCCGCCCCCACGCGACCTCCCCACGCCACCGCGAGGACCTGGAGCCCGAGGCAGATACCCAGGATCGGCAGCCGCCCTGCCAGCTGGCTCGCGACGTCCAGGCACACGCCGGCATCCTCGGGACGGCCGGGTCCGGGCGACAGCACGATCATGCTCGGACCGAACGCCTCCACGGCGGCTAGGTCCAGCTCGTCCCGGCTGCGCACGACGACGCTCGCCCCGGCTTCAGTTAGGCCGTGCAGGATGTTGTAGGTGAAGGAATCGAAGTTGTCGATCAGCAGAATGGGTACCACAGCGCGAGAAAGCTACCATCAGGCTCACCCGAGGCGGCCAGATGGCCCGGCAGCCACGCCAGACGACGGCTCGGGTACCATTCCTGGACGACGCACTAACGTCCGTCACCGTCGGCTGTGGCGCCATCTCGGTCCCGCTGGCCCCAGTAGCACGAGCTTATGCCCTCCGAGCAACGACCCGTACGCGTCGCGATCCTCGGTGTGGGCACCGTCGGCGCTGAGGTGGCTCGCGGCTTCCTGCGCAGCCCAGACCGGCGGATCGGCCCGGCCTGCGGCCGCATGCTGGAACTCGTCGCCATCGCCGACATGAACGTCGAAGGCGCGGTGGATCGTGGCATGCCTCGTGATCTGATCGTGTCCGACGCCGCGTCCGTGATCCGCCGCGACGACGTGGATGTGATCGTGGAACTGCTGGGTGGCAACGAGCCGGCCCGGACGTTCATCGCCGATGCCCTCAACGCGGGCAAGCCCGTAGTCACCGCCAACAAGTCGGTTCTCGCGCACTTTGGCATTGAGTTGGAAGCGATCGCCCGGCAGAGCAACGCGGCTCTGCGATTTGAGGCGGCCGTGTGCGGCGGAACCCCCGTCCTGGACACGATCGCCCGCGGCCTGGCGGCCAACCACATCCGCCGGGTGCGGGGCATCGTCAACGGCAGCACCAACTTCATTCTGACCGAGATGATGCAGGCCAAGCGGAGCTACGAAGAAGTCCTCGCCGCGGCCCAGGCCCAGGGCTACGCCGAGCGCGATCCCAGCGCCGACGTCGAAGGGCATGACGCCGCCAACAAGCTGGCCGTTCTGACCCGCCTCGCCTTTGG
>JAYUDR010000078.1:0-2240 GCA_043739665.1 Chloroflexota bacterium | reverse complement strand
AGGTGGCGGGCCTGCGGATCGAGCCCCGTGGTCGGCTCGTCCAGAAGCAATAGCGAGGGCTCGTTGATCAGCGATCGAGCGATGACGAGGCGCCGCTTCATGCCACCGGACAGCGGCTCCACTTTGTCGTTGGCGCGTTCGGTCAGCTGCACGAACTCGAGAAGCTCGATGGCTCGGCGGCGCGCCTCGGCCCATGACAGATCGAAGTAGCGGCCGTAGATCAGGAGGTTCTCCAGGACGCTCAGCTCGCTGTCCAGAGTGTCGGCCTGGGGCACGACCCCGAGACGCGCCCTGATCCGCGCGCCGTGGTGGGCCGGGTCAAGCCCGAACACGGTCAACTCGCCCGAGGTAACCGGCGACACCGTGCCGATCATGCGCATCGTCGATGTCTTGCCCGCCCCGTTAGGACCGAGAAAGCCGAAGGCCTCGCCTGGGGCCACGTCGAAGTCGATGCCGTCGACGGCCGTGAACGGGCCGAAGCATTTCGACAGGGCACGGGCGTGGATTAGGGGTTGGCCGGAGGATAATGTGTCTGACACGCCCCGATGGTACCGCCAGACGGCCGCTGAGCCCCGATCCGCTGGTCCCACGCTGCAGGTCGTCTGCCGGGCACATGTGAGTAGGGCAGGTCCTGGGACGATCAGGCGTGGCCCGCCACCCGCTCAGCGCGCATATCATCCTCGTATACCAAGCAAGGTGAGGCGTGGACGAGTTTTGGGTTTGCCAGCACTGCAAGTCGCTCAATAGATTCGGTTCAGGCAAGTGCTACGGCTGCAGGAACAAGTACGGCTCAATTCCGAAAGAAGTCAGCACGCTCGCTCGCAGCGCCGGCGCTCCCACGCCACTGCAGTCGCCGTCGCCGACCAATCGGGGTGCCGGCCCATCGCCGGCCCCATACCTTGCTCGCCCGGCCGCCCTCGGCCCGGTCCAGATCCCAGCCAGAAAGAACACTCCGCGTGAATTGCACCGGCCCCAGCCGATCGAGGCGATGCGCCAGAAGATAGCCGGGTCGCTTGCCCTGCGCCAGTCTGTCCATGTGGCTTCGCTTGGCTACCTGACCGCATTGCTGATGACGCTGGTATTGCTCGGCGGGGCGATGCTCGTGATGAACTTGACGCCGGCAATGAGCTACCTCCTCCAGTACCTGAACGCCGCCGAGGCCTGGGCCCGGCTCAGCGCGGGTCAACAGGCCACAGTGCAGACGCTGGGCGTCGGCGTGGCGGTCCTGGCTGTGGCCAGCCTGCTCTGCTTCTCGGTGTTCCTGGGCCTGACCACGCACAACGCCACGGGCCTCGGGGCCGACCAGCCGCTGCTCACCCCCTACCGGGCCGGCCTCTGCTGGGCGAGCGCCGTATGGGCCCAGACTCGCATCACGGTCGGGCTGATCGTGCCGGCGATGATCATCTGGAGCGGCTACACCCTTCCTGGGCTGATCGCGATGGTCGTGGCTGTCGAGATCGCCCAAAGGCATATCGATGATCCGATGGGCTGGCTCACCCGGCCGGCTCGCCACCTCCCCGACCTGTATGCCAAGCTGGGCGTCGAGGGCTCAATCGCGTCGCCGCTCGCCACCCTGTGGTCGATCAGCTTCCGGATCGCCAACGTTCTGGCCATCGCGGTCGCGGCTCTGCCTGCCCTGGCATTGTTCGTCCACACTGGGGCGACCCTGGCGGGCCGGACCGAAGTCTTGGGTTGGCAGTCTGGCGGCTTTGGGCCGGCGCAGATCGGCATCGCCATTCTCGTCGGGAGTCTGGTCGGCTGGGCGTTCGGGTCGCTGGCGATGCTGGTGCCGATCACACTCGGTCTGGTCCAGCGCCAACGGACTCGCAGGACGCTCGTTCGCGTGGGCCGGTCTCGGTCGTGGGTAGCGCGGCCCGGCGAAGGAGGTTACGCGACCGCGGGGCCGTCCCGAGGCGACCCATTCGGCGATGATCCTGATGACCGGATCGTGGAACGCGTGCCCAGATACGTCGAGCAGTACGACCCTGCCTTCGGCGGCGGGAGCGGCCCGGCTCAGGGCGGCTCCGGCTTCGGCGGCCGGAACATCGGCGCATTTCACGACGACCCCGAGCCTGGTTCCACCGAACTGGACTCCGCCTCCGAACCAATCGGCTGACTCAACAAAGGCGAGCAGCAAGAAGCCCCGGGGGTTTCCCCGGGGCTTCTTCTATATGGGCCTTATTGCACGACCGGCGATCAAGCCTCCTTGTATTCGCCTTCGACGACTTCCTCACCCGCAT
>JAYUDR010000077.1:0-2253 GCA_043739665.1 Chloroflexota bacterium | reverse complement strand
ACCGACGTCTCGAACCCGGGCGACCTGTTCCACACTCCCCAGTGTTACGATCCCACCGCTGACGTCAGTGAATTGCCACTTGAGCGATCTGGGATCGCGGGCCAAGAGCCGCTCGGGATAGGAGCACCATGCTCGACCACGAAGAGAAGTTCCTGTTCAAGGAGGAGACACTCCATCTGGCCAACGCTCTGGCAGAGCCGGCCGTGCTGGACAATGTCGAGGATCTCCTGACAGATGTGATCACCAGCCCGCGGTTTGACTCGGAGGTCTTCACCCTCGAGCGCTCACTCCAGGTGATGCTTGGCGCCCGGGCCGGAGCCACCCTCGTCGGCCTGCTGACTGTTACGCCGGAGGTCTTCGAGGAGACGGCTGAGGTTCGGATCCCGCCCGAGGTCCAGGAACGGATGATCGCCTGGCGGGCGCGCTTCGGCCTGGCGATCGACAACGCTCTGAACTATCTGAACAACCCTGACGGTATCCAGGGCCACAACTTCTCGACCCAGATCTCCCACTCCGACGAGCGCCAGGTGCTCCAGGGCCGTCTCACGCTTGTTCGCTACAACAACGAGCCGCAGTTCTTTCTCGCGGATGTGGGTGTTTTCTTCGGGCTCGTAGTTGACATTCTGGAGCGGCTTGGGCCCTATCTGGGACCCGAAGCCGTCGACGCCGAGACGCTCGGCCGCCTGCGCGATGCCGTCCAGCTGGTCGAGCGCAAGACGGCGAGTCGGGGCTAAGTTCGGGGCATCTGCCCTAGCACACGCTTCTGCTGGGCCCGTCTTTGGAGCAGATAAGTAACCGCGTTGCGGCTGGGCTAGGGTTCACGTTGGTGCTGTTGGCGGCGCTCGGATGACGGTGAGCCCCTGGCTGACGCCCATCTCCGGCGCCCACGTTGACGAGGGCGGCGGCCCCGAGGAGGACCGCCGCTAGCGCTGCCATCGCTCTGGTTTTCACGAGCCTTGGACCGCGCTCGGGGCGATGTCAGCGCGCTTGCCACGCCGGAAGATGTGGCGCAGCAAAGCCACGAATGCCAGCAGGAAGAGCGCCGCGAAACCGATGGGCAGGATTACGACCACGAGCCAGACACCGATTGTGGCCAGGCCCTGGCCGATCCGCACAAGGGCTGCTCCAGCCTGATCGATCTGACCGCTCAAGGTCCAGTCCTGGGTTGCCTGGGTGGTCACGGTCTTGGAGGGCAGCTGGAAGGTGACCGTCAGCGTGCTCATGGCCGCCTGGTTCTTGAGGTGATCACGTTGGGCCGTTAGCTGTTCGATCTGACCCTGGGTCTGGGTTAGCTGGTTCTGAACGGCAAGAACGTCGGCCATCAGGACCGCTTTGTTCATGATTGCCTGCAGGGCGGTCTCGGTCCGCGTGAGGTTGTCGAGGCGGGCGTCGAGGTCGACCACCTGGGAGGTTACGTCGGTGCTGTTGGTCTCTTCTGAAAGAACCTTGGAGCCGAGCTTGCGGACGGCACTCAGGGCATCGTCCCACTTGGCCGAAGGAAGACGGAAGGTGATCGAAGCGATCGAATAGTCGCCCGCGCCCGAGCGATTGGACTGGCTGACGTACCCGCCCAGCCCCGAAACTGCCGCCTGGGCGCGAGTCGTCGACTGGTCAATGTCGGCAACCTCGAGCGACTGCGCGCCGGTCTTCACGATCTGCGCGGCCTCGATAGTGGTCAGTTGGGCCAGTTGATCTGGAGCTACCGGGACGCTGCCATTGCCCGCTTCGAGGGCCGTCTTGCTACTCGTGCCATCGCCCTGGGCGGCGATCGAGCCGAACTGGTCCGAGAGGTTCCCGGCGCCCTGGAGCGCGCCCATTGGCAACCTGACCGGTCCAGCCGTTGCGGCCGGGTTGCCGCCTGGCGAGTAGTCGAGGGCGAATGCGCGGCCGCTCCCGGCTGGGGCGCCTGCGAGGTATGCGCCGCCGATGAGTGCGACGATGGCGACCGCAGCCAGGGTTGCGCGGACCGATCCTCGACGGAGCCCGCGGCCCAGCGCCGCGGCGCTGCGGCTGAGTGGGCTGCGCGGGTCCGGCGCGTCGGCCACGTCTGGCTCGGGCGAGTCGTACTGGGGTTCGCTGTCGTTCGTCGTCACGTATCCACCCTCCAAGGTGAGCATCTTCGCCGGGAACTCGGCTCTTCGATGTACAGACGCCGCGGGGGTGGTGGCGGTTCCCGGGCCGGCTGTCCCTGAGCCTTTGGCCTCCGGGATCCCCCCTCCGCGATTGGCCTCCCGGCCAATCGCAAAAGTCATT
>JAYUDR010000076.1:0-2259 GCA_043739665.1 Chloroflexota bacterium | reverse complement strand
GCGAGGGCCGGGTCCGCATGGATCGCCGCCGTCGCCTTCCATTCGACGAGGAGTTGCGCCAGCGGCGCCATGGTCCCGAGCTCGCCGGCTGCCTCCGCGGCCCTCACGAGGTCTTTGACGAAGATCTGACGAGATCGTTCCGGCAGGAAGGTCACCCAGGGGATGGCGGCCGCGGCCGACATGAGCCGTGCGCCGAGCACGTCGTCCGCAAGGGCCTGACCGAGAAGGTGCGCCACGAAACGAATGCCTTCATCGTCGGCTTCGCTTCTTGACTGGAGCGACAGGCGCAAGTCACCGGCGTTTCGGCGACGGAGCACGACGTCCTGCCGCTCGAGCTGCTCCACGATGGACTTCGGGTCGCGGAGGAAATCCGTCAGCGTGGCTTCGATCACGGGTGCCATTGGAGGACCGTACTCTGAGGTTCCTCAGATGTCAATCCGGATGCAGCTCGACCCTGATGGTCGCAAGATCGGGCGATAGCTTCGCAATGCTCAGTCGAGACTTGGCGTGAACAGCCACTCCACAGCGGCCTCGATGGTGATTAGTAGCGATACAGCGATGCCACGAACGGCGTGCGGTTGAACATCAGCAAAGCGAGAGGCAGGCCGATGAGCGTGAGGCTGATGAGCCAGGCGACCATCATCCAGAGCCCGGATGCCCACCAACCGATGAGCAGGAACCACAGTCCCCGGATCTGCCATGCCGTTTGGGCTCTGCTGCCTTCCACCATGATGGTTCGGCCCTCAGCATCCTGACCAACCGACCACTGGCGAGTCCGCGGACGCAGCGTCAGGATCGAAGGCAAGCGGTTGATGAGCCAGATGCCGATCGGGATGCCGACGATCGTGACGAGGGCAAGCCACGCGATCCCGATCGCGATCCCTGATGCCCACCACCCGACAAAGAGCCACCAGATCAGGCGGACCAACAGGCTCGGACCGCTCTTGTGCTCACGTACGGTCTGGTTCATCGCTGCCTTCCCGCATCCTTGTCCGATGCCTTATCGAGTTGACCGGCCGCATCGGCGCGGTCGCCGCGAGGGCAGAAGTAGCGCGTATCTGGTGAAGGTCGGCTGGATCGAGAGCCGGCGGGTTGAGCCAGGCCGACGCAAACAATTCAGCGAGCCTCCCATAAGATCGGCCCAGGCGTCTTGGGATTCCCCACGATGGCCGCGTACGGGCCATAAGCCTTCATGAATTCGCCCCACGTCAGATAGTCCTTCACTACAAGAAGCGCGACGGCCCGCAGAACCGACTGCACGACTGGGTCGCCAGCGATACCGAGGCTCTGAACCAACTTCGCCCTACTCGCTACCTGGGCCCGCTGAACATACAGGTCGAGAGCGAGCGCCTGTCCTTTCAGGTACGCCGCACGGAAGGCGGTGATGGTCGCCTCGAGCATCGCCTCGCTGGAGTCCGGGACCATCCCGAGTGCAAACACCTTCTCAGGGGCGAGGGATGGGATGCTATCGACGAGTGCCGCTACGTCATGGCTCGACCGTCCGAAGGAGGTCACCTCGGTCTGTCGAGCTGCCGTGAGTCCCCGATCATTCTGGACGCGTAGCCACACGGACTCGAACCTGGTGCCGATCCATGTTCCAGACACGAGCGCGATGGCAAGTGCAGTCACGGCCTCGAGATTCCGTGATCGGAAGCACGCGCTTGTCGTACACGCCACCTCGGATATCGGACGACCATCGAAGACACCGAAGATGACGAGTCCGAATACTCCGATTCCGATGGCGGCAGCGGCGGCGTATCCGAATAGCGTGCGGGGGACCCAGAATGGAACTCGCACTAGCGCATCGCAATCTGGCCCGTCGCGAGACCATCACCTTGTCGAACGTTCTCCTCGCGGGATCCGGACTTCTCGTGGAGCGCGCCGGCCGCTCGCTCCAGATTGAGGGCTAGGAGGCGCTCGAGGATCTCGGGGTTGGGCAGGTCGGCGGGCCAGCCGTAGGCGGCAGAGACGGTGGCGTCGAGGGTGGCGTGGGCGTGGTCGAGCCAGGTGGGGCGCTGGTTGTAGAGGTTGGTGAGGGTCCGCTTCTGGAGTTCGACGGGATCGAGGCCGGGCGGGTTGAGCCAGCCGTCGCGCAGCTCGACGAGGCGCCGGGCGGCCTCCCCTACTCTCTCGCGCTGCTCGTCCGTCGGCTGCGGAAACGGGAACGTTTCGAAGGTCGTCGTCGGCGTGTAGTGGAAGCCGGATTCGACCGCAGCCCGATGAGCCGCGCGATCAAGCGACGACGGCGCACCTCGGTGT
>JAYUDR010000075.1:0-6057 GCA_043739665.1 Chloroflexota bacterium | reverse complement strand
AGCAGCGCGCCCTCCTGACGCTGGATCTCGAGGACCAGTGCTCTGCGACCGAGCTGAAACAGATCGCGCAGGACAGGAGGGTCGGCCTCGAACGCCGCGACGCGCGGTTGCATCAGGAACATGAACCCGAGTAGCGGCACACCGAAGGCGACGCCGACCACGAACTTGGCCAGGACTCCACCTGGGACACCCGCGAGCAGGAACGGCGCCCACGGGTAAGAGAGCACCGGAAAGAGCACGCCATCGCATGCCAGAACTACAACGAAGCAAATGACATAAAGCACCAAGACGACCGGTCGGGTCTTCACCCGACGGTTGATCTGCCCAAACACGACGAGCATGGCGAGAAGCTCGCCTACGATGAGCACACCGCCGGTGATCACGAGCGGCAGCGAAAGGGCAAACAGCTGGGCCACTGGGTTGGGAGTGCCGCCGGCCGATGGCGAGCTCATGGCCGATGAGACCAGGGCGAACAGGAAGACCGTTAACGCGTCGACCGTGACGACGAGACCGACGACGTTCCGGATCACCTGGATATCCCTGGCGACGATCACCAGGATTAGAGCGCTGTAGAGCAGCGCAACGTAGGCAATGCTGCCGCCGGAGATTCGACCGGCGGCACCAAGGGGGAGGGAGTAGACCTGGCCGAGGAACCCCCCGAATGCGAGCACGGCGGCGATGTAGATGTACAGCAGCGTGATGCTTTGACGGGACCCCCACGCCGCAAAGGCGAGCGGAAAGGCCGCGTACACCAGGACATGCAGGGCGAAGAGGGCTAGCGAGTCCACGCCCGCACCGTCGAGGTTTTCAACATCCAGGCCACAAGGTCCTTCTCATTCGGCCCGTGTTATTCACGCCGTCGCATCCGCGAATCGAGGCTATTGTGGCGCACCCGACAGGTGCTGGATAGATGTCACCCACACGAGCCCGGCCACGGTACAACCGCAAGGTGGGGCCCTGGAGGCTGAGACTCGCGGCGGATTCGGTCATCTCGATCCGGGGACCCTCGGCGAGACGAAACACTCGTCACGGCATCAGAAACCGCACCAAGAAGGGCGGAAATTGGGAACTGGAGCGGGAGACGGGTCTCGAACCCGCGACATTCAGCTTGGAAGGCCTAAGCGGCTATGCGCTGTGGCACTCCTCGTGGAGGGGCGAGCATTTCGTACCCAGTTATCGTGTCGTGGCCGGGAGGTCCTTGATGGGCCGACGTCCAGTGCCAACCGCATCGTGCGAGCAGGTCCACGCGAAGGCCGGAGGCTATCCCCCGTTCAAAGAGGCCCGCTGGCATGCTGTCCGAGGACCCCGCGCGGCGCTAGGTTGTGCGGCATGATGAATGCCTTGACACACCCGCCCGCACTCCTTCGCGAGTTCTTTGTCTCGCCGTTCCGGCGGGCATCCTGGCGGGCGGCTTCGGCGATCCTTCTCGGCCTGGTCGTTTCCGGGCTGTCGATCGGCCTGTTCGGAGGCCTGGTGTCGCTGGGCGGTTCGCTTCTGATTGTGCTGGTTGGCTTCGCCTTCGTGGGCCTTGCCATCGAGGTGTGCCGGATTGCCGCGAGGATCGAGCGGCGGCGCATGATGCTCGTGGATCCTCGGCCTCTTCGGGCGCATTCGTATCGCCCGTACGACCGGAGCCTGCGCGGCCTTGCGGAAGCCGTCTTCATGGACGAGAACCGCTGGCGAGACGTCATCTACGTCCTGGTGTCGTTTCCGCTGGCGCTGTTCGAGTTCGCGGTCGCCGTGTTCCTCTGGGCGTTCGCGGTGGCACTCCTACTGAGCCCCGTCATCTACCTGGGCTTCAACAGGCAGTGGGCGCCCGGCCCGATCGTCATCGCCTTTGCCCTTGGGTTCGTGGTCCTGCCCGCGGCCGCCACTGCGTCGCGCGGCTTGATGCGGATGCATCGCGCCGTCGTGGCGGGACTTCTCTGCGTGAGCGACGAGGCGGAGTTGCGGCAGAGGGTGGATACCCTGCAGGAGAGCCGCTCGGCTGTGCTCGAGGTGGAGGCCGGCGAGCTGCGCCGGATCGAGCGTGATCTGCACGACGGCGCGCAGGAGCGGCTGGTCATGCTTGCCATCGACCTCAGCCTGGCGAGCGATCTGTTCGACACGGATCCGGCAAGGGCCAGGTCACTCATGATCGACGCCCGCGAGCAGGCTCGCCAGGCTCTTGCCGAGCTGCGAGACCTGGTGCGCGGCGCCGCCCCGGCGATCCTCGTGGATCGCGGACTCGTTGCGGCGCTCGGCTCCGTCGCAGGTCACTGCCCGGTTTCCACTGTCCTGGACAGCACGATCCCGGCCGGCCGGCGCCAGTCTCACGCGGTGGAGCGGGCCGCCTACTTCGTCGTCGCAGAGGCGATCACCAACGTGGCCAAGCATGCCCGGGCCGGACGATGCGAGATCCGCTGCCGCGAAGAGGGCAACCGGCTCGTGGTCGAGGTCTGGGACGACGGCGTCGGCGGTGCGGTGGCCGCAGCCGGCGGCGGGCTGGCCGGACTCCGCGACAGGGTCGAAGCGCTGGACGGCACGCTCCGCATCGAGAGCCCGGCCGACGGGCCGACGCTCCTTCACGCGGAGATCCCAACCTGACCGGGGCGGGCCCGCGCGGCGCTCCGTTCGTGCATGATTCCGCCGTGGACCGCAAACCGCTTCGCGTCGTGATCGCCGAGGATTCGGTGCTGATCCGCGAGGGCCTGACCCGAATCATCGAGGAGAACGGCGGGTCCGTGGTGGCAGGCGTCGGCGATGCCGCTGCCTTCCTTGCCGCCGTCGCCCAGCACCGTCCCGACGTCTCGGTCGTGGATGTGCGAATGCCGCCCACGCAGCGCGACGAGGGCCTGCGCGCCGCGATCGAGGCTCGCCGGCTGGTGCGCGCCACGCCGATCCTGGTCCTGAGCCAGTACGTGGAGCGACAGTACGCCACCGAACTCCTCGCCGATGGCGCAGCCGGCGTCGGGTACCTTCTGAAGGACCGCGTCGCGGACATCGCCGAGTTCATGGATTGCCTGCGACGCGTCGCGTCCGGGGGCACGGCGCTCGACCCGGAAGTGGTCGCCCAGCTCATGGTTCTGCGGCGCCGCGACGATCGCCTCGCGACGCTCACGCCCCGGGAGCGCGAATGCCTGGCCGCGATGGCCGAGGGCCGCACCAACGTGGGCATAGCGAGAGCACTCGGGATCACCGAGGGCGCCACCGAGAAGCACATCGGGAGCATCTTCGGCAAGCTCGATCTGCCCGAGTCGGAGACCTCGCATCGCCGCGTCCTGGCGGTCCTGGCCTACCTGGGCGAGTAACGGCCCTTCGCTGATCCCGGCCGCGGCCCGAACCTGCGGCCCCGGAGCCCGCAGCCCCACGACCTGGGGTTAGCCCCCGCCCAAAGACGCCGGGTGGCCTGCTGTCGGCGGACGCCGCGCGCTCCTAGCTTGTGCGACGCCGCCGGTTAGCGGCGCCCGCAGGAGGATCGACAACGTGGCGCGAAGTTCTACAACCCGGGATGCTGCCTCGAATGGCGAGCCCTGGACGGTCAGGATCGCGGTCTGGTGTGCGCGCCATCGCTGGCCGGTCGCAGCCGGATGGCTCGTGCTCACAGTGGGTTTGCTCGTCACCAGCATCGCCCTCGGCGGGCAGAGGGCGCCGTCGGCGGCGAACCAGGGCCAGATCATCGGCGAGTCGCAGACCGGCAAAGACGCGTTCGCCGATGCCGTCAAGGACCCGAACTCGAGCAGCATCAGGATCGAGCCGGTCTACCTCGTCGTCCGGAATGCGTCCGGCCCCATCGACACGCCCGCCAACCGGGCCGCCATCGCGGACATGACCGCCAGGCTGCAGGCCCTTACGACCACGGTCGACGGAAAGCAGACGCAGGTCTTCCAGGCGGATACCGCCGGTGCGGCCCCCGCGGTCGTCGATCCTTTCGTCCTGGCCGCCGCCGCACCCGACCCTTCCCCGAGCGTCCTATCAGCCGACGGGACCACCGCGATCATCGCGGGCAGCATTGCCGGCGATGACAACGGCTGCAAGGCGAAGGCGGGCGCGATCGCGCTCCTGACCGGGCAGTTCCAGATCCGGTACCCGAACCTGACCGTCCACGTCTTCAACATCACGATGATCAACAGCGACATAACCGACTACGTGGGCAAGACGCTCGACGGTCTGGTGATCCTGACCCTGGGCATTGCGTTCCTGATTCTCCTGATCGCGTCGCGCTCGGCGATTGCCGCGCTGGTGCCGATTGTCGTGGGACTCAGCGCCATCACCGGTGCCTCCGGCGCCGTGGGTCTGTACAGCCGGCTGATCGCGCCGGTGATGCCGCAGACGATGATCATCCCAATGCTGCTCGGCCTGGCCGTCGGCGTTGACTACTCGCTCTTCGTGATCTCCCGCTTTCGATCCGAACGTGCGGACGGACGCGACAAGATGGGATCCATCGAGATCGCGAGTGCAACGGCCGGCCGCGCCGTCTTCTTCAGCGGGCTGGCGGTCATCATCTCGCTGGGCAGTCTGTTGCTGATCGGTCAGGACTTCCTCACGTCGATCGCCGTGGGCTGCGCCGCCGTCGTCCTCATCTCCGTGCTCGGCAGCTTCACATTCCTGCCCGCCGCCTTGGCCATCCTAGACCGCAAGGTGATGCGCTTCGGCATCCCGTTCGTGTCGCGCGACAGGGGTGAAGGCCGCGGTATCTGGGCGGCCGTCGTCCGTGCCGCCACCAATCGGGCCGTGGGGGCCGCTCTCGTGGCCGGCGGGATCCTGATCGTGATGGCCGCGCCCGTCTCCAGGCTCGAGCTCGGTTCCACGATCAGCGACCTGTCCGCAATGCCGCCGAGCATCGAAGGCTCCAAGGCCACGGCCCTCCTCACAACCGAATGGCCGGCCGGCCATACGCTGACGATGGACGTCATCGTGACCAACGCCACTGAACCGGGTGCCGCAGCTGCGATCACGGCTTTCGCCGACGCGATGAAGGCCGGCAGGATCGCAGGCGTCAACGCCGCCACGACATCGACCGAGTACTCGGGCAACGGAACCGTGGCCCGGATCAGCGCCGCGATCCCCGGCGGCCAGAACGATCAGTCCAACTGGGCGCTCGCCCGAACCTTCCGGACGACGGTCGTCCCGCAGTACTTCGGCTCGCTCACGGGCTCGCATGCGTACGTGTCCGGCGACGCGGCCTACGCGATGGACTACTCCGAGTCGTCGGGTCGCCAGATGCCGCTTGTGGTCATCTTCGTGCTGACGATGAGCTTCCTGCTACTGATGGTGGCCTTCCACTCGGTGGTAATTCCGCTGAAGGCGATCCTGCTGAACCTGCTCTCGACCGGCGCAGCCTTCGGCGTGCTGGTCCTGCTGTTCCAGGAAGGCTGGCTCCGCGAGTTCACCGGTATCCGGCCGAACGTCATCGAGGCTGGAGCGCCGCTGATGATCTTCACGATCCTGTTCGGGCTATCGATGGACTATCACGTCTTCATCCTGACCCGAGTCAAGGAAGCCCGCGACCGCGGCCTCGCATCCACCGACGCGGTGGTGAAAGGCATCGCGATCACGGCCGGCACCGTCACGAGCGCGGCCGCGATCATGGTCTGCGTCTTCGGCTCCTTCTTCACGATCCAGATGACCGTCATGCAGGAGTTCGGGATCGGGCTCGCGGTCGCCATCTTCGTGGACGCTACGCTTGTCCGAAGCTTGCTGCTCCCCGCCCTGATGAAGCTTCTAGGCGAGTCGAACTGGTGGATGCCGAGCTTCCTGCGATGGATCCCGCGGATCACGATCGAGGGTGAGCCCGAGGCTATGCTCGGCAGCGGACCAACCGGCATGGACGTGGACGCTGCAGGCGCATAGCGAGCTGGTGCAACCCTCCGCAACCCCCTCTTGCCCAGGAACTACCACCCTGCCTGCCAGGTGCGGACGGCGCTGTAGCACCCTCGCCGCGGCCTTGGACCGCTGCCGCCGAAAAGGCTGAGTGTCGTGCCAAGCACGACATGGGGGTTTGGAGCGGGAGACGGGTCTCGAACCCGCGACATTCAGCTTGGAAGGCTGACGCTCTACCGACTGAGCTACTCCCGC
>JAYUDR010000074.1:0-6065 GCA_043739665.1 Chloroflexota bacterium | reverse complement strand
CCGACGCCATCCTCGCCCAGCACGTCGAGGAGGCCGCCCTCGACCCCGCGATCCAGGAGGGAGTAGCGGGCCTGATGGATGAGCAGTGGCGTGCCGAGGCTACGCAGGATCGTCGCGGCCTGGCGCGTCTCCGCCGGCGGGTAGTTCGAGATGCCGGCGTAAAGCGCCTTGCCCTGCCGCACGGCCGTGTCGAGCGCTCCGAGCGTCTCCTCGAGCGGCGTTTCGGAGTCGAGGCGGTGCGAATACAAGATGTCGACGTACTCGAGCCCGAGCCGCTTGAGGCTCTGGTCCAGGCTGGCCAGCAGGTACTTGCGCGAGCCTCCGTCGCCGTACGGCCCCGGCCACATGTCGTAGCCGGCCTTACTCGAGATGACAAGTTCGTCCCGGTAGGGCCCAAAATCTTCGCCCAGGATGCGGCCGGCGTTCGTCTCAGCCGAGCCGTATGGCGGGCCGTAGTTGTTGGCCAGGTCGAAGTGGGTAATTCCCAGATCGAACGCCCGACGGACGATCGCACGCTGCGTGCTGGCCGGCGACGCGTCGCCAAAGTTGTGCCAGAAGCCCAGCGACAGGGCCGGCAGCTTCAGCCCGCTACGGCCGCATGATCGGTAGGGCATCGCCTCGTATCGATCGGGCGCGGCCGAGAACGCGGGGCAGTCCAGGGGAGGCGTCTGGGTCATGTACCGGGAACCTCGTGCGATTGGCCGAAGCATACGACGGGTCGTGATGCCCGGCCCGCATCCGGGATCCGCGCCGGCCGCCGCGTCGCCCGCCCGCCTGCTGCCGCCGTTAAAACCGAAGCGGCTCCCGAAGGAGCCGCTTCGTTGCTGTCCCGGTGAAGGGTCGACCCGTCGAAACGGACCGTCTTCTGCCACGCTACAAAGGCATCTATCACGTCGGCTGAACCGACTACCCTAACCCGACCTACCCATGACCTTGTAACTAGGGCAGCTGGCTGACTGGCAGCTTCTAAAGTCTACAGCCCTTTCTGCCTTCATTCCAAGGGTTTTGGCGGTCTTCTGGGTTAAAATCCCGCAACTTAGTAGGGTTTAGGTTATGGCTTTGTTGCGCCCTGCGGAACGGCCCGGGAAAGGCGTCACAAGCACCTCTGCCGACTGGCCCGCCGGACCCGGTTCCTACGGCCCTGGACTGACCGGATCGACGGCCCTGGTCGGCCGAACCGGCAGCCGCTGCTAGTCCGCGATCGTCACCGAGCGCATTGCCGTGGGCTCGGTGGGCTGGTCGCGACCGTCGCGCTTGGCTGCGCCGATGGCGTCCACCACGTCCAGCCCGGCCGTCACCTGGCCGAAGAGCGTGTACTTCTTGGGCAGCTTGCCACCTGACAGGTCGTCGAGGCAGATGAAGAACTGGCCGCCGTTGGTGTTGGGACCGGCGTTGGCCATGGCTACGGCGCCACGCACGTAGTCGCCCTCGAAAGGTTCGTCGGCAAACTTGTAGCCGGGACCGCCGGTGCCGAGGCGTCCGCGGTCGAGCTTGTCGATGTGGCCGTACTCGCCGTCGCCGCCCTGAATGACGAAGCCCGGGACCAGCCGGTGAAAGACGACGCCGTCGTAGTAGCCCTTGCGGGCGAGTTCGATGAAGTTGGCGGCCGCCTTGGGCGCGGTCGTGGTATGCAGCTCGATCTCGATGACGCCCTTGTCGGTATCGATCGTGGCCTTGCTCATTCGCGTCTCCTCGGTCTTCGTGGTGCGGCGTGAAGGGGGCTTGCGTCGCCGCTTGAGGCTACGGCGTCGTGACGAGAGTGCTGGTAATCACGATGGGTTGGAGCGGCATGGAACCCGGCTCGCCGTTGGACCCCGGCTCACCGCCGAGCGGCACGAGCGCAATTCGGTCGGCCACATCCATGCCCGTGGTGACACTGCCAAAGATGGCGTAGTTGTTCGCCGTGGCGGCGCCCAGGCTCGCTTGAGCAGAGTCGCTCAGGACGATGAAGAACTGCGAGTTGCCCGAGTTGGCGGCGCTCGTTCGGGCAAGAGAGACGGTGCCGCGTTTGTAGGTCGTGGTTACCTTGTCGTCCTGGACTTTCCAATCGGGGCCGCCCGCGCCCAGCTTGTTCAAAATCAGGTTGGGTTCGCGGCCGTTGGTGCCGTCGCCGCCCTGGATGATGAAGCCGGAAACGATGCGGTGGAAGATGACGTTGTTGTAGTAGCCGCAGCGGGCGAGGGCCACGAAGGAGCCGGCCGCGTTGGCGCCCAGGCTGCCGTCAACCTTGATCACGATGGTCCCGTAGTTGGTCGTCATGGTGACGGTGGCCGTGCCGGTGAACGCCGCCGGGGTCGCAGTCGGGCAGGCGCCCGCCACAACGGTCGGGCCGAAGGTGAACGGCGGCGGCGAGGGTGGGATCGTTGGCTGCACCGTCGGCGACGGCGTCGGTGTGATCGTGGGAATCCCGGTGCAGCCGGCCACGAGCAGCGCAACGAGGCCGACGGTCGCGAGCCGGCGAGCGTGGAACTGGCTGGGAACAGGAATCATGTGGCGGCCTCCAGGGCTTTGGCGAAGTCGATTGCTCCGGACAGGAACGGCTCTCCAAGGATGATGCCTGCGAACCCGGCGTCTCGCAGGCCCTTTATGGCTTCGAGGCTTAAGGACCCTCCTGCCACGAACAGCTCAGCCCGAATGCTCTGAGCCAGCCCGGCCAGGAACCCCAGATCCGGAACCGCGCCGCCGTGCGACAGGACGAACCGGCGGACGCCGTGGTCCACCAACTCGTCAGCCAGGTCAATCAGGCCCGGCGCAGTAGATCTACGCCAAGGATACGCGGCAATGCGCTCGGGCCGCGGGTCCAACCCGACAGCGAGCCAGTCGCCGGCCACTTCGAGGCACTCGTGGAGCAGTTCGGGGCGGTCGGCGATGGACATGGAGACGACCACTCGCGTGGCCCCGGCGGCAAAGGCGAGGCGTATGTTGGCCGCCCCCTCCATGCCGCCGGCCACCTGGAGTGGCACAGCCACTCGCCCGGCAATGCGGCCCATGGCCTCGAGATTGCCGGGCAGCCCCGCCCGCGCTCCGTCCATGTCAACCATGTGGATCAGCTCCGCGCCCATGGCCACGAACAGCTCGGCAATTCGTTCGGGACGGTCTGTGGGCGAGCCTACGCCGGTGGCCACGCCCGGCCAATAGACCAGGCGGGATCGGCCGTTCTCGACATCGATGGACGGGATGACCTGCACGTGCGGCCGCTACCCGTTGGCCGCGGCCTGAGTCGCCAGGAGCCGGCGGTGGAAGCTGATCGGCAGGCTGCCGTTGTTCATCAACGTGTCGTGGAAGCTCTTGAGGCTGAAGCGATCGCCCAAGCGGGCCTTCTCGTCGGCGCGCAGCTGGAGCAGCAGGACCTTGCCCAGCAGGTAGCTCAGCTGGTACGTCGGCGTGTAGGTGTAGCGGAAGACTTCGGCCTGGGCGTTGGAGTGCTCAAAACCGGTGTGTTCGATCAGGAAGGCCGTCGCCTCGTCGGTCGTCAGTTCGCCGCGGTGCATGCGGATGTCGAGGATGATTCGACAGGCTCGCCAGATGGCGTCGGTGTGCATCGCCAGAAGAAACTCGGGCCCGGCGTCGAAGCCCTGCTCGCGCATCATCTGTTCGCTGTACATGCCCCAACCCTCGACGAACTCCGGGGCGTCGGTGAGCAGGCGGACGAGGGACGGGTGCCGCGTCGCGGCCGACAGCTGGAGGTGGTGGCCCGGGTAGGCTTCGTGAACGCTCGTGTTGCTGATCGAGGCGTAGTTGTGCTCGCGCATCGCGTTCGGGTCGTCACCGACGGACGGAGTGACGATGTAGATGCCGGACGGATGCTTGTCGAACTTGGCCGGCTCGAAGTAGGCGGCGAAGGGGATGACCATGCGCAGGTATTCGGGTGTCGTGCGGACGGAGATCGCCTCGCCGGCCGGCAGCGTGACGATGTCGCGGGCCACGATGTGGGCCCGGGCCCGGTTCATGGCGTCCTCATATGCCGCGAGCGCCACTTCGAAGGTCGCCGGATGGTTCGATTTGACGCGGTCCACGACGACCGCCTCGGCCACGCTGGGGTCGATCCCGCGCGCGTCTTCTACCCGAGCCGCCTTGTTGAGGGCCAGCTGCTGCTGGCCGATTTCGAGGATCTGGGCGGTGTCCAGCCCGTCGAAGGCGCGCAGGCCGACCAGCTTGTCCAGGCCGTCAGACCCGAGAGCCCAAGACTCCACTGCGGCGCCCATCTTCGACTTGATCCCGGTGAGGTAGTCGGCGACGGCCGCGGAAGCCTTCTCAACCGCTCGGTCGAGGCGAGCCTGGGCGCGCTCATCCAGAACCCCGCGACCGGCTGCTTTGATCTCGCCGAAGAAGCCCGGCATCTGCTCGCCGGCGTCGAACTCCAGCTCCTGCCACAGCCGAACTTGGGGCGCAGTGGCGCGTGAACGGTGCTGATCGAGCAGCTTCGGCACTCCCTCGATGCGCGAAGTCAGCGACGCCAGCCGCTCCGCGAGTGGGGCGAAATCACGGGCGAACACGGCGAACATGGCGTCGCCGACCGCGTCCAGGGCCGTCGAGCGCCGCTCCCAGACGCGATGGACCTCCATGTCAAACAGCTCGCGGCGGACGTTGTGGAGGGCCAGCTCCCGCTCGAAGCGGACGCTCGCCGACAGCCCGGCCGGATCTATCGCCTCGATGTCGCTCAGCAGGCGGTGCGAGTCGGCGATCTCCTGCTCCACCGCGTCGCGCGTGCCGTCGTCGAGTCGCTCGTCAGAATCGTGGATGCCCACATAGGTGGCAAGGATCGGGTGCTGCTTGAGCAGGTGCCGGAAGTGCGTCTCGATGACGTCCCAAAACCGCTCGTCGAGGGGGCCGGCGCTGGGCTGTGAGATAGGTCGGGGAAGAACCAGGTCTGCCATCTATCGCTCCAGGGCTGCGGCGGGGGTGTTGGCGGTGGGGGTAGTCCGGGTAGGGGGAGTTGCGGCGGTCGCGGTTTCGCGGAGGGCGGCGGCGCACGCGGTCAGAACTCGCTCGATGTCGGCTGCGCTGACGCCGTAGTGGGTTACGGCCCGGACGGAGCCGTGGGCGTACTCCACCATGAGAACACCGCGAGACCGCAGCGCGTCGAGGAATGCGGCGCGGTGGCGGCGGACGCGGAAGACAACGAAGTTGGTGGTGGCGCGGCTCGGGTCGAGCGGGCCAAGCGTCGGCTGGGCCAGGCCGCCCGCGGATTCAATGCCATCCATGGCCGCCAGCCCCTCGGCAAGCCGACGGGCGGTGAGGTGATCTTCGGCAAGCCGGGCGATCATCGCGTCTGGGCCGTCACTCAGGGCCACGAGGCCGGCCGCGGCCAGCACGCCGACCTGGCGCATTCCGCCACCCACGAGCTTGCGACCGCGCCAGGCCTTGTGGATGAATTCGCGTGACCCGACGACCATCGAGCCGATCGGGCAGGCCAGCCCTTTCGAGAGGCAGAAGGCGATCGAATCGGCCGGTTCGGCCAGTTGCCGGGGCGTGAGCCCGAGCGCGACTGCGGCGTTGAAGAAGCGGGCGCCGTCGACGTGGAGCGGCACGCCGTGGGCGTGGGCGATCTCGGCCACCGCTCGCGTGTAGTCGAGGCCCAGCGGCTGGGCCATCGAATGAGCGTGGGTGTTCTCGATGGTGACCAGGCCGGTGATCGGCTGGTGAGGATCGGCCGGGTCGCGGAAGGCGGCCTCCAGCTCGTCGAGATCCCAGGTCCCGTCGGGGCGCTCGGCCATTTGCTTGACTGAGGTCCCGACGACAACGGCGTGGCCGGCCTGCTCGTCGTCAACGATGTGGGTGCTCGCCCCTGCGATCGTCTCCTGACCCCGGCCGAGGTGGGCCAGCTGCGACACGAGGTTGGCCATGGATCCGCTGGCCACGAAGAGGGCCGCCCCTTTGCCCAGTAACTCGGCGGCGCGCTCCTGGAGGGCGTTGACCGTCGGATCGTCGCCGAACACGTCGTCGCCGAGTTCAGCCTCATACATGGCCTTGCGCATGGCCGGCGTGGGGTGCGTAACGGTGTCGCTGCGCAGGTCGACGATGCCGTCGCGCCGATCGATCGTCATGGCGTCGAGTATAGGTCG
>JAYUDR010000073.1:0-6092 GCA_043739665.1 Chloroflexota bacterium | reverse complement strand
AGTCCGCACCGTAGCCACCAAAGACGGCGCCGTAGTAGTAGGCATTGTCCTGAAGGTCGCCCTTCGGATAGGCCTTCCAGCGGTCGTAGTTGAACTTCACGGCCGTGGCGTTGAAGGGGGTCCCGTCCTGGAACTTGACGCCCGTGCGCAGCGTGAACGTGTAGACCTTGCCATCGGCGCTGACCGTGGGCAGGGCCGAGGCGAGGACCGGTATAACTTCGCTGATCGTGCCGGGCTTGAGGCCGACAAGGCCCTCTACCACCTGGGCCGAGACGTACAGCGAGTTGCCGTCGCTAACGAGCGACGGATCCGCGTAGGCCATATCGCCGTCGAGGCCGACGATGAGGTTTCCGCCGGCGACGGCGGTTGCCTGAGGCACTGCCGTGGGGGCGGTCGATGGGGCCGTCGTCGGCGTGCTACCAATGGGCCCGGACGTAGCCGGGGCTGGTGTAGTCGCACTGCTGCTGCAGGCCGTGGCCACCAGGGCCGCAACCGCCAACAGGGAGGCTAAACGCTTCATCTCCACTCCGTTCCTCTTCTCGCCATCGGGGAACCGGCAGCAACCGCACCATGCGGCGCGATGTGTTCCTCCGTCCTGGCTGCGAGCGCGGCACCGCTAGGGCTGATGGCGCCGACACACAGTCGAACCGTACAGCAGACCGGCACCCTTTGCATACTCCTTATCCACCGTGGTAACCGAGTCGTAACCGGCCCGGATGAAGTCTTACCTTAGGAAGCGTGTACGGCCGTAGGAACCGACACACCATTTGGAGTCTGCGACGTCCCCTCTCCCTCGCGCGATCATCATCGCCCTCGAGCAGGTGGAGTTGCAGGACCGCCACTGGTAGTCGCAAGGGGAGCGCGAAACCGAGGTGGCAAATCGGTGTTGGTTTCGTCCGTCCTGAGGAGTACATTCCGCAACGGAGGTGGACTGCCTCGTTCGTCGTCGGTTGAGGAGACTTCGGTGACCCATGGGCCGGATTTCCTGTTGGGGCTGTGCATGCTTGTCGGTGCCGTCGCGGGAGTGGCGATCGGTTTCTACACTGGCTGGTTGTTTCCCTCGGCAGCGGCCGGTCTGGCCATGGGTCTTGCGGTCGGTAACAAGCTCAACCCGGATGACGTCGGGCACTCGCAGCATTGACCACGGCGCCACGAGAGGGATCGCCGAGTGAGGGGTCACGCTTGGGGCCCGGCGGATGATAGGCGGCCTGGCTCAAGGGCCGGTATTCGCTCCGTTAGGAGGGCTTCCGAGATGAAATTGATCATGGCTCTGCTGCTGGCCGCCGGGCTGGCGGCGGCGTGTTCATGGCCGGACGAGGAAACGGTTTACCCGCTGCCATCGGCCCCGATCACCATCGGGCTGCCGACCCAGGCGGGTGCGAGCTCGACGGCATGCCCGCCGGCCGACCTCGCACCGGTCAAGGTCGACTGGGACGCTACCCACCGACGCCTTTCGGTGGGAGGCCAGAAGGTCATCTGGCCAATTGGATTCTCGGCTCGCCTTCTCCCCAGCGGTAGGCTGGAGATTCTGGCTCCTAATGGAACCGTCGTCGCCCGCGATGGCGACACGGTCAAGCTCGGCGGAGCCGACTACATGCACGTCTGCCGGGTGCAATCGGTGGAGTACTAGTCGACGGTCCAGGAGCCTTCGAGAGCCAGCAGTCGGCGCTTGATGCCGAGTGCGGCCCGGCGGTCGGAAAATGTTGAGCCGCCGTAGCCGCCGAGCGTCCCGCGGGCGCCGATGATGCGGTGGCAGGGAATGAGGATCGGGACCGGGTTGCGCCCCATCGCGCCGCCAACCGCCTGCGCCGCGCCGGGTCGCCCGATCCGCCCGGCCAGCTCGCCGTAGCTCGCCGTCTCGCCGAACTGGAGCCGAGCCGCCCCCGTAAGGACGAGCCGATCCCAGTCGGAGACTCGCAGGTCTATTGGCACGTCAAAGCCCTTGCGCTCGGCGGCGAAGAATTCCCGGAGCTGGTCCGTTGCCGCGTCGAGGGAGGCCCGCCACGCCGCCGCAACGTCGCGGTCCTCGGCGGGGACGACGTGGCCGTGGAGCCGCCGCGCCAACCCATCCACGAAAACCGGAGTCTCCTCGTCCAGGCCGACAGCCACGATACCCGTCGCGGTCGTGGCCACGTGGAGTAATCCCCACGGCGCCGGGCAGGTGGTGAAGGCGGCGACAAGATCGTGGCCAAACGCGGGCATGGCCTAAGTTTGCCCCGCGGAGCTGCGAGTTGCTCGCCGGCGCCAGACCTGGCGCCGCTGCGCTCTGCGGTCACGTCCCGCGATCCGCGGGTGGGCCGGGCTCGTCGGGTGCATGATCAAGGTCATGGAACCGATCGTATTCGCCCTTGGCGCACTTCTTGTTCTTCTTGTGGTCTGGGATCTGTTCCAGACGATCGTCGTGCCGCGCCCCAGTCCCGGCTGGTTCCGAATTAGTCGATACCTGGTCCGTGGCTCCTGGCGAGTCACTCGGGCTGTCGGCGGGGGCAGCACGGGCGAGGCGCACGAGACGCTGCTTGGCCTGTTTGCGCCGTTCGCGACTCTGGCGCTGCTGGTCGTGTGGTTGGGAACGCTGATCCTCGGCTATGGGCTGATCTTGTTTGCGATTCGTGACCAGCTGGCACCTAGCCCCCATGACCTGGGCAGCACGCTGTATTTCGCGGCCGGCTCAGTCCTGACGCTGGGCTCCGGCGAGATCCGGGCCGCTGGCCCGGCGGCTCGGGTCGTGGTGGTGATCGGTGCGGCCAGCGGTTTGGGCGTGGTGGCGCTCGTCGTCACGTACCTGTTCTCGCTGTACGGGTCGTACCAGCGGCGAGAGGTCCAGGTCGTGACTCTGCAGGCCGCCGCGGGCGCGCCTCCATCCGCGGTGGCGCTGCTCGAAACGTACGCTCGGCTGGATCTTGCCGCTCGCCTGCCGGATCTCTTCGCCGAATGGGAGCGATGGGCGGCCGAGGTTCTCGACACGCACGTCGCTTATCCATTGCTGGGGTTCTTCAGGTCCAGCCACGACAACCTGTCTTGGATAAGCGCTCTGGGCACCGTCTTGGATGCGGCGAGCCTGATCCTGACTACGATCGAAGGCGTGCCGCGGGGTGAGGCCGAACTCTTCAGGCGTGTCGGCTCCCACCTCGTCGAGGACATCACCAACTTCGGCTTTCGAGCCGGAGTGGCGGCCGCCACCGGCCCGGACGGAGCCCGGTCCGGGCTGGATCGAGCCGCCTTCGAGGAAGCCTGTCTTCGTCTGGCCGAAGCAGGGTACGTCCTGGCACGCGGCGATCAAGCCTGGACAGCGTTTGAGGAAGCGCGGGCTGCGTATGCTGGCCGCCTGGAGGCCATGGCCGCCTACTGGGCTACGCCCACAAATGCCTGGCTCGATTCGAACGTGACGCCCCGGTCGCCAGCTCACTGACCGTCGGCGATTGCCCAATCCGGTCGGCGCGGGGTATACTCCCCGGGAGTATGCAAATGATCGAACCCGCGGCCCGCACCGCAAACCCGTCTGCGGCCGGCGCCGACGCTACCACCTCTCCCGCTGCCCCAGCCGCCGAGATCCAGCTGCCAATTGAGGGCATGAGCTGCGCCTCGTGCGTGAACCGCATCGAGCGCTTCCTGCGTAAGACGCCGGGCGTGGCCGAGGCGAGCGTCAATCTGGCCACCGAGACGGCCACGATCCGGTACATGCCGGAGATCGCCGGGCTCGATGAGCTGGCGCGTGCCATAGAGGCGGCCGGCTACGATGTCCGCGAGGTGCCAAAGCCGGCCGACGGCGTCCGGGCAGGTCTGGTCGAGGAAGCAGATGCCGAGGCGGCCACGCGCGCCCGGGAGATCCGGACCACGGGCCTGACCGCGGCCGCCGCTCTGGCGGTGGCGGGCGTGACGATGCTCACGATGTATCTGCCCGGCCTGCCGCTCTCAATGGAGGCGATGGCCTGGCTGCTCATCGGCCCCGCCACGATTATCCAGTTCTGGGCCGGCCGCCGCTTCTACCGTGCGGCCGTAAGGGCGGCAATTCACCGCTCCACGAATATGGACACGCTGGTGGTAGTGGGAACGAGCATGGCCTGGGCGTACAGCGTCCTCGTGACGGTCGCGCCAAGCTTCTTCCGCGACGCCGGCATCGAACCACAGACTTACTTCGATAGCTCCACCGCGATCATCGGCCTGATCCTGATGGGTCGCTGGCTCGAGGCGCGGGCAAAGGGCCAGACGGTCGGGGCAATCAAGGCCCTCATCGGGCTTCAAGCTCGGTCGGCACGGATCGTACGTGGCGGCCGCGAGGTTGATGTTCCGCTCGAGGAGGTTCGAGTCGGCGACGTGGTGCGCGTTCGACCGGGCGAGAAGGTGCCGGTGGACGGACGGGTGTCCGAGGGCGACTCGGCCGTCGACCAGTCGATGCTGACCGGCGAGTCCCTGCCGGTCGCTAAGGGGCCCGGCGATGAGGTGATCGGTGGGACTCTGAACGGCCATGGGACGTTCCTCTTCCGGGCGACTCGAGTCGGGCGTGATACGGCGCTGGCCCAGATCGTGGAGCTGGTTCGGCGGGCGCAGGGCTCCAAGGCCCCGATCCAGCGGCTGGCCGATCAAATCGGCGGGATTTTCGTGCCGATCATTTTCGTCGTGGCCGCAGCGACGTTCGGCCTTTGGCTTGCCTTCGGGCCTGAGCCGCGCGCCACTCATGCCCTGGTGGCCTTCATAACCGTGGTCGTGATCGCCTGTCCGTGCGCGATGGGTCTGGCCACGCCGACGGCAATCATGGTCGGCACCGGCAAGGGCGCGCAGGCGGGGATCCTGATCCGCGGCGGTGAGGCGCTTGAGCTCGCTGCCCGCGTCGACACGGTGATCTTCGACAAAACGGGCACGCTAACGCGCGGCCGGCCATCGCTGGGGACGGTTGCTGCGGCGGAGGGTTTCACAGAAGACGAGGTCCTGGACGCGGCAGCTGCGGTGGAGCGGGGGAGTGAGCATCCGCTCGCCGCCGCCATCCTGGCCGGGGCCGACGCCCGCGGCCTCGGCATTGGCACCGTGGAGGGTTTCGCGGCCGTGGCCGGGCGCGGCGTGCGTGGCCGCGTGGCCGGTCGTGACGTGCTCGTTGGAACGGCCGCGTTCCTCATCTCAGAGGGAGTGGACGCTGCGGCCGTGGCATCGCTGCCGGCGCGGGCGGCGCCGGGTGCCGCGGTCACGTATGTGGCCATCGACGGCCGCGCCGCTGGGCTGCTGCCCACCATCGATGAAGTCAAGCCGGAAGCGGCATCGGCCGTGGCCGAGTTGCGCTCCGCCGGCCTGGAGGTGTGGCTCGTCACCGGGGACCAGGCCGCCATAGCCCGGGAGGTCGCGGTCAAAGTCGGCATCTCCCCGGAACACGTCCTGGCAGAGGTCCTTCCGGCCGGGAAGGCCGATGCCGTTGCCACATTGCAAGCCCGGGGGCGCCGGGTGGCGATGGTCGGTGACGGCGTCAACGACGCTCCCGCCCTGGCGCGTGCCGACGTCGGCATAGCCATCGGCACGGGCTCAGACGTGGCCCTCGAGGCCTCAGATGTAACGCTCGTCGGCGGCGATCCACGCGGCGTAGGGGCGGCCATCAGCCTCTCGCGCCAAACGCTGCACGTGATACACCAGAACCTGTTCTGGGCCTTTGGCTACAACGTTATCCTGGTGCCCGTGGCGATGGGCGCCTTATATCCTGTGGCCGGCCTGACGCTGAACCCCGCCCTGGCGGCCGCTGCGATGGCCATGTCGTCGGTCAGCGTGATCTCAAACTCGCTCCGGCTCAGGCGCGCGAAGGTGGGCAACCGCGCGGCCAGCTAAACGGTGTAGCCGGCTGCCAGCACGATGATCAGCCCGAGTCCGGCTCCGCCGATCGCGGACCTCAGACCGGCCGACCGCCCGAAACCGAAGGGCGCCGTGAGTTGCCCCACGAGCAACCCTGCCAGTGCCACCGGCAGCGCCAGCGCGGCGGCCACGACGCCGAGTGGCAGGGTGCGTGAAAGCGCGTGGACTATCACCTGATCGCCGACCAGGAAGGAGATCAGCATTAGGACGTCCGCCGCGACCAGGAATGCGGCGATCACGCCCAGGATCGCCTCCTCGCGCGT
>JAYUDR010000072.1:0-2297 GCA_043739665.1 Chloroflexota bacterium | reverse complement strand
CGGAACTCGCGTCAAGGTCACGAGCCGCGAGCAGTACGACATCCACATCGCCCTGCCGGCTGGCACCGAGCTGCTTGCCGCCGCTGGCGACATGGTCGAGGCCGGTCAGGTCATCGCTCGAGCTGAGGGCGGAGACAAGTCCGGCGACGTGGCCGCTCCGGCCAAGGGTTTCCTCGTTCGCGAGGGTGACGACCTGGTCGTTCGCTCAGAGGACACGGTCGAGCGCGAGTACACCATCCCCCACAACGCGAAACTTCTGGTCGAGAACGGCCAGGAGACTCGCGCTGGTGATGCCATCACGGACGGCCCGATCAACCCCCAGGAATACCTCGAGACGCGGGGCAAGGACGCTGTCCAGCGCTACCTGGTCAAGGAAGTGCAGAGGGTTTACCGCAGCCAGGGCGTGACCATCAACGATAAGCACATCGAGATCATCGTCCGCCAGATGCTCCGGAAGGTCCGTATCGACCAGCCGGGCGACACGGAACTCCTGCCGACCGAGCTTATCGATCGCCTCGATTTCGAGGAGGTCAACAATCGGGTGCTGGCCGAGGGCGGCGAGCCTGCCACGGCCCAGACGGTCCTACTCGGCGTCACCAAGGCATCTCTCAACACCTCGTCCTTCCTTGCGGCGGCCTCCTTCCAGGAGACGACGCGGGTGCTCACCGAGGCTGCTATTAACGGCGCCAAGGATCACCTGATCGGCCTCAAGGAGAACGTCATAATCGGCAAGCTGATCCCGGCAGGGACGGGCGCGCCGGCCAACATAGCTGCCGCTCGCGAGCGGGCGCGCCGGGTTGCCGAAGAGGCTTTGGCCGGCGAGTCGCTCGATAGGCTGCGCGGACCAGAACACGAGTACAACCCCTTCCTCGAGGAGGCCGGCGCGCGGCCCTCCGAGGAAACGGCGGACCTCGCGTCGCTGCTGTCCGCGAGCGCCGGCGGCGAAGCTGGGGAGGATGGCGAGGATTTCGTCAATCCGTTCCTCGCGGCCCTCGGTGAGTCGAAGGACGACGCTGGAGCGCTGGACATGGCGGGTCTCGGGGACCTTCTGGGCGAAATTTCTGCGGTCGAAGTGACAGTTGATGAGGTCCCAGACGTCGAGGAGAAGAAAGACAGTGAGTAACTCCGGCGACCGCCGTTGGTCGCTCTTAAGAGCGAGCCCGGAAGGATGCCGCGTACCCGCTTGAGGTTTGACACTCCACGGCGGCCGCTGATACACTCCGCCCTCGTGGCTTCCGCCAGGCCGTGATTGGCGTGCGCCAATCTGGACTCTAGGTAGCCAATTCGGACGGCATGAACCGATCGTTCCACTGCTTGGATCGGGGATCGGCGGTCCGCCAGACCATCAAAGCGATTTGCGCTCGGCAGATCGCCTCCATGTCGCGATCGGTGCCGCAACGGCGGCCCATCGGACGCCGGAGGCTAACGCGGTAGCGCAGGTATCCGTCGACTGGACTCGCACCGCCTCCCAATCCGGCTGCGGGCTCGTTATGGCCGATGGTCGCTGACAAAAGCAAACCATTCATCAGCAGTTAAGCGAAAGGAGCCGCGTCTCCGTGCCGACAATCAGCCAGCTCGTGCGGCATGGCCGCCAGCCTAAGATCAGGAAGATCAAGGCGCCGGCTATGCGCAAGAACTGGAACAGCCTTCGCCAGCGCCAGGTGCCCATTCCCGGTGCACCCCAGAAGCGTGGCGTCTGCCTGCAGGTGCGCACGATGACGCCGAAGAAGCCGAACTCGGCCCTTCGCAAGATCGCTCGCGTTCGCCTTACCAACCAGATGGAAGTCACGGCATACATCCCCGGGATCGGCCACAACCTGCAGGAGCACTCCGTGGTCTTGGTCCGTGGCGGTCGCGTGAAGGACCTTCCGTCGGTCAAGTACCACATCATCCGCGGCACGCTTGACGCCGCTGGCGTCAAGGACCGCAAGCAGGGCCGCTCCAAGTACGGCGCTAAGGCCGCTCCGCAGAAGGGCAAGAAGTAACGATGCCGCGTCGACATACCATTGCCCGCAAGACAAAGTACCAGGGCGCCCCGTCCACTCGACTCAGCAGCCGCTTTGCGACCAAGCTGATGACCGATGGCAAACGCCACCTGTCTGAGCGCATCCTACGCGAGGCACTCGCCCGCGCTGAGGCTCAGGCTCGTCGGCCCGGCGTCGAGGTCCTTGAGACGGCGATGCGCAACGCGACCCCTATCATCGAAGTCAAGCCTCGCCGCGTCGGCGGCGCCACTTATCAAGTCCCGGTCGAGATCCGGGGCGATCGCCGCATTTCGCTCGGAGTTCGCTGGCTCG
>JAYUDR010000071.1:0-2304 GCA_043739665.1 Chloroflexota bacterium | reverse complement strand
GCGTCAACTCTCAAATTGGGCTCCAGCCGCCCGTCGTGGCCCTCGCCGTAGTCCTGACCGCGTTCACCCTCGCGGTCGGGTTGCTCAGCCGCGATTGGGGCTTCGCAGCCAGATTGGTCTCCAGTGTGTGGTACCTGGTGATGACCGGGGCGATCGATCTCCTGCTGACCCGCTTCGTCGATCTCTCGTTCATCGGCGGTCGCAGAGTTACGCCGCCGAACCTACTGGATCTTGTCCTGGCGGCAATGTGCTTCACCTATCTCGCGTCCGTCATCACCTATATCCTCATCCTGTTAGGCATCCCCAGGATTCTCCGGTCCGCGGCCGAATCGCGCGCACATGAGCTTGTGGGGAGTCGTTTCGCGGCGTACCCGATGATGCCCGGGGAGGCGGTACTCACGATCGCGGCGTATGGCGGAGCGTGCCTCCTCAATCTGCAGCTCCACGCCGTGTCAACGATCATCCTGGCCGGTGTCGGCCTGGTCGTGATCCCGGTGGCTTCCAGGCTCCTTAATCGACGCCCTGGAATGCCTGCCCATGCGGGGAAATGGACTGATACCTCTTGGATGAATTAGGCCGACTGCCAGACATCTCCTTCGCCGTTGGTTATCGCACGCGCTAGAACGTCCGTGCTATTACGCGCCCGCGCGGTATACTCGTCCTTCACGCTGACGAGGATGAAGTGCCTGATTTTCGGCTGGTTGCCGACTTCAAACCCACCGGCGATCAGCCTGTTGCGATCGACAAACTGAGCGAAGGCCTGGCCAAGGGTCTGCGCCATCAGACGCTGATGGGCGTAACCGGTTCGGGCAAGACGTACACGATTTCGCAAGTCATCGAGAAGCACCAGAAGCCCACGCTCGTGCTGGCCCACAACAAGACCCTGGCGGCCCAGCTGTACGCCGAGTTTCGCGAGTTCTTCCCGGACAACGCCGTCGAGTACTTCGTGAGCTACTTCGACTACTACCAGCCCGAGGCGTATCTGCCGCGCTCGGACACGTACATCGAGAAGGACTCGAGCCGCAACGACGAGATAGACAAGCTCCGCCACGCCGCCACGAAGGCCCTCTTCGAGCGGCGGGACGTGATCATCGTCGCCAGCGTCAGCTGTATCTACGGCCTGGGCGCCCCGATCGACTACGGGGCCACGATCCTGCGGCTGCGAGTCGGCGGGCAGTATCGGCGCGACGCCGTGCTTCGCCACCTCGTCGATCTCCAGTACCAACGCAACGATGCGGCGCTGTCACGGGCCCGCTTCCGAGTCCGCGGCGACACCCTGGAGTTGATCCCGGCCGCGGAGGACCGCCTCGTCCGGGTGGAGTTCTTCGGTGACGAAGTCGAGCGCATCACGGAACTGGACCCACTCACCGGCGAGCTCCTGGCCGAACGCAAGGACCTCAACGTCTATCCCGCCACGCACTACGTCACCCCCGCCGACAAGTTGATGGCCGCGGTGAAGGCGATCGACGAGGAGATGGAGGTTCGAGTCGGCGAGTTGGAGGCGCAGGGGCGCGTGCTCGAGGGGGCCAGACTTCGGCAGCGCACCACATTCGACCTCGAAATGATGCGCGAGCTTGGCTACTGCACCGGCATCGAGAACTACTCGCGCCATCTCTCCGCCCGCGAGCCCGGCTCTCGGCCGTGGACGCTTCTCGACTACTTCCCGCCCGATTGGCTGCTGGTCGTGGATGAAAGCCACATGTCGATACCGCAGGTGGTCGGCATGTACAAGAACGACCGGACTCGAAAAGAAATCCTGGTCGATTTCGGATTCCGGCTGCCGTCGGCGCTCGACAATCGCCCGCTCACGTTCGAGGAATTCGAGGCCAGCGTCAATCAGGCGGTGTACATGAGCGCGACGCCCGGGCCGTATGAACTCGAACGCAGCGAGCAGGTCGTCCAGCAACTGATACGGCCGACGGGCGTGGTCGATCCGCACATCACCGTCAAGCCGACCGAAGGCCAGATCGACGACCTTCTGGAGTTGATTCGCGGTCGCGTCGAGCGAAATGAACGGTCCATCGTTACAACGCTGACGAAGAAGATGGCCGAAGACCTGACCGACTATCTGCACGAGTTGGGCGTGAAGGTGCAATACCTCCATTCAGAGGTCGACACCCTGGAACGGGTGCAGATCCTGCGAGACCTGCGGCTCGGCATCTACGACGTCATTGTCGGCATCAACCTGCTGCGCGAGGGCATCGACCTGCCGGAAGTCACCCTCGTCGCGATTCTCGACGCCGACAAGGAAGGGTTCCTACGGAGCGCCTGGTCGCTGATCCAGATGATCGGCCGGGCGGCGCG
>JAYUDR010000070.1:0-2307 GCA_043739665.1 Chloroflexota bacterium | reverse complement strand
GCATTCCAGCTATTGCTGATGACCTGATTGCCAGACCAGGTCCAGGTGACCTTCCAGGTCTTGGTGGCCACTGTTCCGGGGTTGCTGACCGTCACCGTAGCGGTGAAGCCATTGCCCCACTGATTGTCGACGTGGAGACTGGCCGCACAGCGGGCCGTGCCCGAAGGCGTGCCGGTCGGCGCAGGCGTTGGGGTTGGGGCGCCCGTCGGCGTCGGAGCAGGTGTTCGCGTCGGCGTCGGCACGGGTGTCGGCGTCGTCACGGGCGTTGGGGTGGGAGTTGCCGTTGGATTAGGAGTCGCGGTCGGCGGAGGCGGCGTCGTGCCGCCGGCCGAGTTGAGCGCGTTCAGAACGGCGGTGTAGGCGGCCTTCTTGTTGCCGCTGCTGTCGAAGAGAAGCGGGTTCGCGCTGGCGCGCCAGGAGTCGCTGTCGCGGACTCCCCAAACCGTGATGCCGACACACCTAGAGACGGCCAGGCAGGCGTTGGTAACGGTCTGGTAGCTGGCGGCCGAGGCGCCCTCGATGTCCAGCTCGGTGATCGCAACATCGACGCCGAGGGCGGCGAAGTTGGCCAGGGTCGTCTGGTAGTTGCTCGGAACTGGCGAGTTGGCGTTGAAATGGCCTTGGAAGCCGACGCAGTCGATCGGTACGCCGCGCGCCTTGAAGTCCTTGACCATGTTGTAGACGCCCTGAGTCTTGGCGTCGGTCCAGTTGTCGGTGTTGTAGTCGTTGTAGCAGAGCTTGACGCTGGAGTCCGCGGCGCGGGCCGTCTTGAAGGCGACCTCGATCCAGTCGTTGCCCGTGCTCTGGAGGTTGGACGATCGGCGGCTGCTGCTGCCGTCTGCGAACGCCTCGTTGACCACATCCCAGTACGCGAGCTTGCCCTTGTAGTGGGCCATGACGTTGGTGATGTGGTTGATCATGGCGTTCCGCAACGCGGTGCCGCTCAGGTTCTGCATCCAGCTCGGCTGCTGGGAGTGCCAGGCCAGCGTGTGACCGCGGACCTTCATGCCCTTGCCGACTGCCCAGTTGTAGACCTGGTCGCCCGCGGTGAAGCTGAACTGGCCCTGGCTGGGCTCAGTGGCGTCGATCTTCATCTCGTTCTCGGGCGTCACCATGTTGAACTCGCGCGCCGCGATTGTGGTGTACGCCGAGTCATTGAGCTTGCCCGCGTTGATTGCGGTACCGAAGTAGCGCCCGGATTGGGCCGCGGCCGCGCCCAGCGTAGTCGCTGCGCTGACGGTGGATGTCGCAAAGATGGCCACGAGAAGGCCAGCGGAAATTGCGGCCAGGAACCTGCTTGCCCGACTCCTGATCCTCCTGGCCGAGCTCCCAGAACCGGTTACGGACATGCCTCTACCTCTCTAGGACTTCATGGCGATTCCGTGCGCCACGATCTCGGCACGCCAGCCGGACATTCGTCGCCAAGTCGTGACGAAAATGGAACAGGGAGCCACCCTCCCTGGCGACAGCCATTTTACTGGCGGCCGTTTCGAAAGCAACAAGGAACGTTTCGGTCATGCCGATCGCCTAGTACTGTTGGCCACCAGGAGTCCTATCCCGTTGATCGTGGACGACGTCGACGAGTCCGAGACCAAGCGGGGCTGAGCTGACCACGGAACGTAGCCCCGTAACTCGACCATCGATCCGGCGGCCTGGCCCTCAGCTCACGTTCAGAGCAATACCCGCGGCGCGGCAATCCTCGGCGAAGGCCGACTGAGCGGCGATCGTGGGGTCCCACCGGGTCGCAAAAGCGACGAGGCGGTCCATGCCGATGGCGGCGTAGGCGGCCAGCAAGTCTGTGCGGGCCTGGCCGGCGTGCCGCATCAGTTCGTCCTCCGCATAAATCGAGAAGCGCAGAGTTGCGGGGTCCCGCCCTTCCTTCTCGCATCTGGCGCGGACATCGGCCATCCGCCCGGCGCAGTCGGCTGGGCTCTGGAAGACCAGGTTCAGCTCGTCGGCGAACTTGACGGCGTAGCCGGCCGTTCGCTTGGGACCGTTGCCTCCGACGATTATCGGGATGTGGGACTGGATGCCCTTGGGCACGTTGATGGCACCGTTGACCCGAGCATGCGGACCTTCGAAGGTCGCTCGACCAGGCGCCAGCATCCGCGTGATGATCTCCAGATGCTCGCCGAAGATGTCCAGCCGTTCGCCGATCTGCGGAAAGCCGTAGCCGTAGGCCAGCCACTCGTCTTTCTTCCAGCCCGAGCCGATGCCGAGCTCGAAGCGTCCTCCGCTGATGACGTCGAGCGTGGAGCACAGCTTGGCCGTGAGGCCGGGGTTCCGGAATGACGTGCAGACCACCAT
>JAYUDR010000069.1:0-6192 GCA_043739665.1 Chloroflexota bacterium | reverse complement strand
TGACGGCGGCCAACCTGACGGCAGACAAGCTCAAGGTCGACCTCTACTACCCGGCGGACGCGGTTCGACCGTATATGCCGGACCCCAAGAACGAGGCTCAGGCCATCGCTCAGGATCTGACTGCGATCGGCTTCACCGTGTCGCTCAAGACCGAGCCGTGGCGCGGCGGCTACGTCGGTGACGCCACTACCGGCAAGTTGTCCATGTTCCTGTTCGGCTGGACGTGCGACTGGGCCGGCGCCGACAACTTCCTCAACACTGCATTCTTCGGCTACTCGGGTGGCAAGCCCAACGCTCAGTTCGGTTATAAGAACGATCAGATGAACACCCTCTTCCAGCAGGCTCTCCAGGCGCCGACGGCCGCTGCGGCCAATGCGCTGTGGGGTCAGGCACAGGATCTGATCGCGACCGATCTGCCCACCATCCCGATCGTCAACTCGACTCCTCCCGGCGCCTTCACTTCGAAGATCCACGGGTTCATCGGAGCGGGCAACGGCATCGAGTACTTCAACACGGTCTGGATCAGCAAATAATCTTGGGCCAGTAGAAGTCAGTCGAGGTTCACGAGCCCGCTAAGGTCTCCTAGAGCCCCGCCACCACCGTCGCGAACCTGTCCCCTCGGGGTCGTAAGGCCCCGGGGGGCATATCTAATACAGGAGGAAGCTCACCGGCCCGTGCTCAGGTTTATCGTCCGTCGAGTGCTGGGGGCGATTCCTGTCCTATTCGGACTGTCCGTGATCCTGTTTCTGTTTCTAAGGCTGCTGCCCGGCGACCCGGCGACAGCCATCCTGGGCCAGCACGCCACACCCCAGCTGATCGCCCAGATCCATGAGACCCTTGGGCTCGACCAGCCGCTCTACCTCCAGTACCTGAGCTACCTTGGCAAGCTCGTGCACGGTGATTTCGGGGCGAGTATCGTCGACAGTCGGCCGGTCTGGGATACCTTCCTGGTGAGGTTCCCGGGCACGATCGAATTGACCATGGGCGCCCTGATCTTCGCTGTCGGCCTGGGCATCCCCCTTGGCCGGCTCGCCGCCCGCCACCCCAACGGTTGGATCGATGGCCTGGTGACCGTGGTGTCGCTCTTTGGCATCTCTATCCCGATCTTCGTGTTGGGCTACACGCTCGTCTTCGTATTCGGCGTTCAACTACATTGGCTGCCGGCCCTCGGCCAGATCGATCCGCGCTTGAATGTGGAACCCGTCACCCACTTCGCCATCATCGACGCCACCCTTTCGGGCAACTTCAACGCCGTCCTGGATGCCTTCTCACATCTGATCCTGCCGTCGATCGCCCTCGGTTCGATCCCCCTGGCCACAGTAACGCGAATTACCCGGGCCGCCGTAATCGACGTGAGCAACGAGGACTACGTGCGGACGGCGCGCGCCAAAGGACTGACTCGCCGCCGGGTGGACGACCGCCACATCATGCGCAACGCCTGGCTACCCGTTACAACGGTGATCGGCCTCCAAGTCGGCTCGCTACTCGCTGGCGCGGTCCTGACTGAGACAGTGTTCAGCTGGAATGGCGTTGGCTCGTGGGTGGTAAACGCCATTCAAAACCACGACTACATCGTCGTGCAGTCGCTGATCATGATCTTTGCCACGATCTTCCTCACCGTAAACCTGATCGTGGACATCGGCTACGCATTTTTGAACCCGCGGATCAGGTACGCCTGACATGACCACTCCAACGACAACCGTGGTCATCAGGGCCGCGCCGCGCGCCAGCCGGGGGCTATGGCGGGACGCGCTGCGGCGGTTGCTCAGAAACGGCCCTGCCATCCTGGGACTGGTCTTCATCGCCATCTTCATCTTCGGCGCCATCCTCGCGCCGGTGCTGGCTCCCTACGATCCGACCATCGGTATCCTCGTTGACGGCAAACAGGGGCCGAGCGCTCAGCACCTGATGGGCACGGACCTACTCGGGCGCGATGAGTTCAGTCGGATCCTGTACGGAGCTCGGATTAGCCTGACCGTCGGGACCGTCGCCGTCTTCTTCGGCCTGGTTTTCGGCTGCGTCATCGGGGCAGTGGCCGGCGGCGCCGGGGGCCTTATCGACGGGCTCCTGATGCGCTTCATTGACGTGCTCCTGGCCGTGCCAGGCATCCTGCTCGCCATCGGCATTGTCGCCTGGCTCGGACAAGGCCAAATCCAGATCATGCTCGCCGTCGGCATCTCCTACGCACCGATTTTTGCCCGTCTCCTGCGGGGCAGCCTGCTGGCCCTGCGCGAATCTGACTACGTCATTGCCGCAAGGTCCATGGGCGCCTCCCCGACGCGCATCCTGCTCCGCCACATGCTGCCCAACGCACTGACTCCGCTGATCGTCCAGGCCACGCTGGCAGCGGCTACGGCCATCATCGACGTCGCCGGGCTAGGCTTCCTGGGACTCGGCCCGGGCGACCCGCGCGTGGCCGAATGGGGCGAGATGCTGACCGACTCGGCTCGGTTCCTGCAGTCGGCTCCGTACCTGATCTTCTTCCCGGGCGCTGCCATCGTTATCAGCGCAATCGGCTTCAACCTGTTGGGCGACGGCTTGCGCGAGGCCCTCGACCCGCGCCTGAAGAGGTAACGCGATGGCCCTGCTTTCGGTGCGCGATTTGGTGGTCCGCTTCCGGACTCACGACGGCACAGTCAATGCCGTCAACGGCGTCTCGTTCGACCTCGACGAGGGCGAAACGCTCGGTCTCGTAGGCGAGTCGGGCTGCGGCAAGAGCGTCACCAACCTGGCCGTTATGCGACTGCTGCCGGCTCCGGCCGGACGGATCGAGGGCGGCCACGTCTACTTCGAAGGCGAGGATCTCGTCGGCCTCGATGAGTCGGAGATGCGGGAGTTGCGGGGTAAGGAGATCGCCATGATCTTCCAGGATCCCATGACCAGCCTGAACCCGGTTCTGACCATCGAAGAGCAGATGGTTGAAACGATCAAGGCCCACAAGAGGGTCTCCGGCAAGGAAGCACGGGCGCGGGCTGTCGAACTACTGGCCATGGTCGGCATACCTTCACCGGAGAAGCGCCTGCGCGATTTCCCGCACCAGTTCAGCGGCGGCATGCGCCAGCGGGTGATGATCGCCATGGCCCTGGCTCTCGAGCCCAAGCTGCTCATCGCCGACGAGCCGACGACGGCCTTGGACGTCACCATCCAGGCCCAGGTCCTGGAGCTGCTAAGCCGCCTCGCTGCGGACCACGGCACGGCCGTGATCCTTATCACTCACGATCTCGGGGTCGTGGCCGAGATGACGCGCCGCACCAACGTCATGTATGCGGGCTTCGTCGTCGAGAGCGCGACCACTACCGATCTGTTCGCGCGGCCGTCCCATCCGTATACCGTGGGCCTGCTGCATTCGCTTCCGCGCCTGGATGCTCAGCCCGGCGAACTTCTGATCCCGATCGAGGGGGCGCCGCCCGATCTGCGCTTTGCGCCTGTGGGCTGCCCGTTTGCGCCGCGTTGCGCCTGGCGGGTGGAACGCTGCTGGAAGGAAATGCCGCCGCTGGAGCCACTCGAGCCGCTGGGGGCGACGACCGAAGTCCAGATGACCGGGCCTCGGGCCACTCATCGCGCCGCCTGTTGGAATCGGCCGACGGCGCAAGAGGCTGCCGCCGGCCGGCCGCTACGCGCCGACTTCGTGGCCGCGCCTGAGCCGATCGAGGCCCCCCGATGACGGCGACGTTGGAGCCCCAGCTCGGGGCGGGGCCCTCTGCCGCGCCTCAGCCGCTCATTCAGGTCGAAGATCTCAAGATGTACTTCCCCATTACGAGCGGCGTGCTCATCAACCGCCATGTCGGGGATGTACGCGCCGTCGACGGCGTCTCTCTGGCGATCAACAAGGGTGAGACCGTAGGGCTCGTGGGTGAGTCCGGGTGCGGCAAGAGCACCGTCGGCCGCACACTACTGCGCCTTTACCGCCCCACGGCCGGCCGGATCATCTTCGACGGTCAGGACATCACCACCGCCGAGGGCTCGACTCTGCGAGCCGTTCGGCGGCGGATGCAGATGATCTTCCAGGATCCGTACTCCAGCCTGAATCCTCGCATGACCGCGGCCGGGATCATCTCGGAACCACTGGAGATTCACGGCGTCGGCGCTGGGCGGGAGCGGCGCGAGCGTGTCCGCGACCTCCTGGCCACGGTCGGTATGGACCCCGACTACGGCGATCGCTATCCCCACGAGTTCAGCGGCGGCCAGCGCCAGCGTATCGGCGTGGCTCGAGCCCTGGCGTTGCACCCTGATCTGATCGTCGCCGACGAGCCCATCAGCGCTCTCGACGTCTCGATCCAAGCCCAGGTCATCAACCTTCTGGAGCGGCTCCAGGACGAGTTCGGCCTGACGTACCTCTTCATCGCCCACGACCTCTCCGTGGTCCGGCACATCAGCGATCGGATCGCCGTGATGTACCTGGGCAAAATCGTCGAGATGGCCGGCTCGCGAGACCTCTACGAGCGACCCCTGCACCCCTATTCCATCGCCCTGCTGTCGGCGGTGCCGATCCCAGATCCCGCGGTCGAGGGCCGGCGCCGCCGAATCATCTTGACGGGCGACGTGCCAAGCCCTTCGAACCCGCCGTCGGGCTGCCGCTTCCACACCCGCTGCTGGCTCCGGGAGCGGCTCAACAATCCAGAGCGCTGCGTCGCCGAGGAGCCAGCGTTGCGCGAGATGGCGGCCGGGCACCAGGTCGCCTGCCACTTCGCCGAAGAGGTCGACGGCACAGCGGAGCAAGTCCAGGTAACCGGCCGGCGCGCAGGTGCGGCAGCTGCCGGCAAGGGTCCCACTGCGGCTGGCGCGGGTCCGACGGGAGCGGCCGATGCCGGCCGCATTGAGCCAGTGGCCATCGACGGAGTGAGCTGACAGCTCGCCCAAGTAGCATGACGCCTCGATTCGGCGTGGCTAGAACCCAAGCCGACCGGGGCGGGGGCGGGGGCTACTCCATGGATTCGAGCACGAACACCGGGATCTGCCGCACAGTCTTCGCCTGGTAGTTCGCGTAGTCGGGCCAGGCTTCGACGGCGCGCTCCCACCAGAGCGCCTTTTCGTCTCCTGTGACCTCGTGCGCCGTGTAGTCGCGTTTGGTGGCACCGTCCTGCAGCTCAACGTGCGGGTTCTTCTTGAGGTTGTAGTACCAGACAGGATTCCTCGGAGCGCCGCCGAATGACGCGACCACCGCATAGGCGCCTCCGTGCTCGACGCGCATCAGGGCGGTCTTGCGGAGCTTCCCGGTCTTGGCGCCGACCGAAGTCAGCACGATCACGGGCCTGCCTCGAAGATCACCGCCCTCCTGTGCGTTCGTTGCCTCATAGAGCTCGGCGTGCTTGCGCGCCCATGCGGCAGTGCTCGGCGCGTATTCTCCGGTGAGGGGCATGTCCCTATTCCTTCGTAGTTTCGCGGCGGCGTCGAATCCGATGAGCAGCGCCGCCAGCCGAACCTACTGCCTGGCGACGGGCCTCATCGGGTAGACGCCGACGACGCCGGGACTGGTGGGGTCGAGCAGCATTTCGCAGCCTACTTCGCCGCCTCTGACGAGATCGCCCAGGAACTGCGCTTCTCGGGGAGGCAGGCCGACGTAGAGCGTGCGCTGGCCGGTCGCGACGGGGCTGACCTCGTCCTCCAGGCCATCGATCAGGAAGCGACGTCGAAGCTCGTGGACGGGCACGTAGGGGCGACTCTTGATGAAGCGGCGCATCTGGGCCAGCGTGCATGATGACGATCTCTGGCCGAGGGACGGATCCGAAACGCCGGCGTCCTGCTGTGGGGTCGTGGCGACGTCGCTCGGCGCGACCGGGCTCGCGGCGATAGGGCTCGCGGTGATGTTGGTCGTTGTGTTGGCCCGGGGCGGCCGGCGGGAGTCGGCAGCACGTGAGACGTTGCCGCTGCGACCCGGTCCGGGCCCGCGGCCGCTATTGGGAACGAAGCCGCTGCCCGAGCGGGACCTCGTATTCGCGGATAAAACTGCGGGTGTGGACCGGTCTACGGCCGCAACAGCGTCCTGTGCGACCGAGGCTCCATCGGCTGCGATTGCGCTCGGCGCATCTGCCACGTCAGCTCCAGCTACAGGGCCGACTCCGCCGCCATTGCCGCGCCCGCGGCCACGTCGTCTGGGGCTCATGCCGCCATCAGCGCAGCGTCGAGGCCAGCTCGACGGCCTCGCTCGGGGCTACGCCGGACAGCACATGAGCAGCGTAGCGCTCGGCGAAG
>JAYUDR010000068.1:0-14744 GCA_043739665.1 Chloroflexota bacterium | reverse complement strand
AGCGTGCCCGGCGCCACCGTCGGCAAGCCCGGCTACACCGTCCGCGTCTATGTGGTGGGCAACAACGGCGCCCGAAATGAGATCGCCAGGGTCACGGTAGGTGCCACAACGAGGTTCTCCACGCCGCCTGCGACCTTGACTGAGGGCCAAAACACGTTCGTGGCAACGCTCGCGGGGCCGAACGGCGAAGGCCAGGAGTCGCCACCGGTCACCTACATACTCGATACCAAGCTGCCCAAGCTCTCCATCACATCGCCGGCGGCAGGAGCCAGGGTCACTACGGCGTCGATCGACTTGGTGGGCACTTCGGATGCCGGTGCCACGATCTTCGTGCGGAATGAGGGCGTTACGGGCGGCGCCCTCAACAGCGCTGTCGTTGGGAGCGATGGCAAGTTCAAACTGACCGTGCAGGTTCTGGCCGGCCCGAACCCGATTGACGTGACGTCCACGGACCAGGCCGGAAATTCGACGAACACCAGCCTCAGCGTCAAGCGCGACTACGGCCAACTCGCCGCCCACCTGGCGGTCATTCCCAGCAAGTTTGCGTCAACATCTCAGACGAAACTGACGCTCACGATCCACGCCACGAGCTTTGGCGGCAGCCCCTTGGCAAACGCCAGTGCAGCGTTCGCGGTGACTATCCATGGCCTCGCTCCAATCTCGCAGAACTTGACTACGGACGCCAAGGGCGTGGCCTCCTGGCAGGTCGACATCTCCCAGGCGACGATCGGCCCCGGCCAGGCCACTGTGACGGTGACCTCCGATGCGGGCGATGTTGCCATTGACAACGTCACCATCACAACGACCTGAGCGAGGCCGTGGGACGGCCGGCGGGTGAGGTGGGCGGCGCGTGTCGCAGGGAACATTCGCAGCTACAATCGACACATGCTGAGCTGGCGCTGCCCGCACTGTGGATCGCCCCAAAAAGAAGCGGCGCGGTGCTGGGTATGCCGCCGCTCAACGACCTCGTGCGTCTCCTGCCGCCACTTCCGTAGCGCCGTCGTGGGCCGGGTTGGCTACTGCGCCCTGGACAAGATGCGCGCGCCACTCACGGGCGAGGAGGAGCGTGCTTGCTGGGAGCGCGCGGCCGCCGAAACAGCCACCCCGACCGACCGACCGACCGACGCTTCCAAGTGGGCGGCGGCGCCGAACGCCGGCGGCCTGTGGGGCGGCCTCCAAAGCGGCGACGGGCCCGACCGGGCGGCCGACGGGCACGGCTTGTGGTCGGAGCCGGACTCCGCACGGGACATTGAACCGGCTCGTAACCAGCACGCGGGTTCTATTCGGTCACGACCGTGGGGACCCGTGCCCGGCAATCGGGACGGCGCCGGCAAGCGTTGGGGCGTCAGGCTTACTGGACGACGGGGCTAGGCGACGGCGAGCGGTTTGGCGTCGGGGCCGGGGTTGGGCTGGGGGACGGGCTCGGGCTGGGCGACGGTGTGGGCGTCGGGGTAGGTGTGGGCGTCGGGGCCGGACCCTTGGAGACCAGGTAATCCACGGTTGAGCCGCGCTGGATCTGGATGCCGGACCGGGGATTTGTGCTGATGATCTGGCCCGCGGGAATGGAGGGATCGTTCTGCTCGCTGCGGACGCCGACTTGTAGACCGGCTGCCGTCAGCTGGTTGCGAGCATCGTTCTCGGTCCGCCCGACAGTGTTCGGGACGACGACGGTTGCCTGGCCGCTGACCACGACCACCGTGATCGTGTCGCCCTTGCGCATTGAGCTGCCGGCCGTCGGGTTCTGCTCAACCACGGTGTTATCTGGCTGAGTTGTGTCGTTTGGCCGGGACGTGAAGGTTAGTTTGAGGCCCACCTTGTCCGCGTCCAGCTGGGCCTGGGTGTACGACTCGCTGACTAGATTCGGCGCTTGGACGGTGGCCTGTGGGCTCTTGGTGCCCAAGAGAACTACGATCAGGCCGATGATGACGATGACGAGAATGGCCAGGATGCCCGCGACCCAGGCCCAGGGGCTGGTCCCGGAGGACTCCTCGAGGGGTTCGGGATCGCTGGCCGGGAGTCGCCGGCCGGGTCGGCGCGGCTCGGGCTCGGGCGAGTTGCTGCCGCCGTCCGAGTCGTAGCCGGAGGCCTCTGTCAAGCTGCCCTTTGATGCGTAGGCATCGGGCGAGTAGGTTCTGCGGATCTGACCTTGGGGCTGGGTCGGCGCATAAGCCGCGCCCCCAGGAGTGGCGCCCGCGACAGCAGCAGCGGCAGCAGCGCCGGCAGCAGCGCCGGCGGCAGCAATGGCCGGCACAACGCCAGCGGCTCGGTACTTGGAGTTTGTGTCGACGGGGCCGTCGCCGAGGTATTCCTCCAGGGCTGTGGCCACGGCTATCGCCGATCCGTATCCCTTCCCCGGGACCGCCCCAAGGGCCCGCAGGGCGATCTCGTCGAGAGCTGCGGGGACCGCCGGGTTCAGAGTCGACGGCGGCGCCGGCGGGCCGGCCCGACGGGCGTCGGCAATCTCTTCCGCCGAATTGCCGATCCACGGCCCGCGCCCGGTGAGGAGCTCATAGAGGAGCAGCCCCAGGCCATCCACGTCCGATTTCTCGGACGGCACACCGACGCGATGCTTCGTCGGCCCAGGTGAGCCGCCGACGCGTTTGATGTTTGCCGATTCGGCATCGGCCACGGCCGCAAATGCCCGGGCGATACCGAAGTCGGCGAGCTTGACGTGGCCGTCGCGAGTGACCAGGACGTTACCCGGCTGCACGTCGCCATGAGCCAGGCCTCGAGCGTGGGCGGCAGCCAGGGCGCTCGCCACCTCGGCCGCGGCACGAGCGGCGCGTCGTGGCGGCACTGGTCCGTTGCGCTCCAGGAGGGTGGCCAAGTCTGCCCCGTCTACGTACTCGGTGACGAGGTACGTACCCGCGCCGTCCGTGCCGAAGTCGTACACGGCCGCGATGTTCTCGTGGTTCAGGCCGCCCGCCGCCCGAGCCTGCCAGCGCAGGTCGGACAAGAAATCGAGGTTCTGGGCGTACTCGGGCCGCAGCAACTTGACCTCGACGTCTCGATCGAGCTGCGTGTCGTGAGCGCGGAACTCGGTGGAGTACGCGCCCTCACGGAGCAACTCTACGAGCCGGTAGCGGCCCCCGATCATTTGTCCGATCTCGACCAACAGAGATCCTCTCCGAGCCGGTGCGGCAGCGCCGGCCATTACTTCAACTAGCCCCTGCTCGCGGCCCGGGACCCGGTAGGGTCTCAGCCGATGTCGAGAGACTGCAGGTACTGTCTGAACTCGCCACCGATGTCCTGTCTCGCGAGCGCCAACTCTACCGACGCTTTGAGCCAGCCCATTGTGGTCCCAGCATCGTATCGCACCCCGTCGAACGCGTAGGCGTACACGTCCTGCTCCTGCATCAGAGCCTCAATGGCATCCGTCAGCTGGATCTCGCCGCCCGACCCGCGCGGCGTCTGCTCGAGCTTGTCGAAGATCTTGGGCGTGAGGATGTAGCGGCCGATGATGGCCAGATTGGATGGCGCATCGTCCGGGTCCGGCTTCTCGACCAGACCCGAGACCTTGTAGAGGCGCGGGTCGGCGGCCAGGTCGACGGGCTCGCCGGCGATGACTCCGTAGCGGCAAGTCTCCTCGTGGGGAACCTCCATCACCGCCACGACCGAGGAATGGGTCTTCTGATAGGCCGCGATGAGCTGGCCAATGCACGGCCGCTCGCCGACCACCACGTCATCCGAGAGGATCACGGCGAAAGGTTCATGGCCGATGAGTTCCTTGGCCACGAGCACGGCGTGACCAAGGCCAAGCTGTTCTTTCTGGCGGACGTAGGAGATCTGGGCCAGATCTGAGATCGCCCGGATCTGGCGCAGCATTTCGATGTCGCCGCGGGCCTCGAGCAGCTGCTCGAGTTCGAGATTGAGGTCGAAATGGTCTTCGATTGCCCGCTTCTGGCTGCTCGTGATGATGATGACCTGCTCGATACCGGCCGCAACAGCCTCTTCCACGGCGTACTGGATTACGGGCTTGTCAACGAGCGGGAGCATCTCCTTGGGCTGGGCCTTGGTGGCCGGAAGAAAGCGGGTGCCCCAACCCGCCGCCGGAAAGACTGCCTTGCGTACTCGCATTTGCCCTCAGATTCGATCAGCCGCAAAGGCGGCCGGATCAACGAACTCGTGGTCATCTCGATGAATGCCGTCGCACAACCCAAGCCGGCGGGGCTCCGTTGGCAGCCACACCGGCCGCATGATCTCGCGGACTCGCGAGCGGCGGCAGTAAAGCATCCCTCGGCCGGCCATCCAGGCCAGGACGTGGCTCGGATCGCTATGGAACTCAAACGGACCGGGGTTCAAACTCGGCGATTCGGTCCAGGAGACCGGGGCCTCTGGGGCCACGATATCAAGAATGCTGACCCGCCAGGGCCGGCCCTCAATAACGTCTCCGCAGCCCGCGCAGCGAGCCGCTATGTTGTCCGTGATGATCGTGGGGATCCGGACGCCATACAGTTCCATCGATGCCGGATCGTAGCAGGTCGAAAGGAGGAGGGAGTGGCTCGCAGGCCGATGGACCGAGATGATGGCGAGATTCCGCCTGCCGAGGCAGCTCGAGACCGACGTCGTGATCATGACGCGGACGCTCCTGCCCGGGCCGGCATGCGTACGGGATTGGCCAAGCAGTTCAAGCAGGTCCTGGATTCGCAGCGCAAACGGGTGGAGGAGGACGAGAAGCCTCGTAACGAGGACTCGCCTCGGCCCAAACACGGTCACACATGACATCCGTGCCCGGCCCGTCTGGCGCACCGGTCCAGCGCCGCAATCGCCCCAACCGGCAGCTCCGGGCGTAGGCTGCAGTGACGGCCGTGGCCTCCGGCCGGTAGCCAGACACGCCTCGACTCTATGCCCGCCATCAGCGTCCCAGACGTCACCGTCCTGCCCCGCATCCCCGCCCCAGACCCGACCGTCGCTTGCGAGCGGCCCGTGCGCAGCCTGACAACCGCCCCCCATGGACGTGAGGGGGAGGGCTTCCCCGTCCGGCGTGCGTTCGCAGGCGTGGACCTGGCCGACATCGACCCGTTCGTCCACATGGACCAGATGGGCGAGGTCGAGTACGCGCCCGGCGAACCGAAGGGCACCGCCTGGCACCCGCACCGGGGCTTTGAGACGGTGACGTACATGATCGACGGCACATTTGAGCACAGCGACTCGAACGGTGGCGGCGGGGTGATCACCAACGGCGACACGCAGTGGATGACGGCCGGTGCCGGCATCCTGCATATCGAGAAACCGCCCGAAGCGCTGGTGGCAAGCGGCGGTCTCTTCCACGGGTTCCAGCTCTGGGTGAACCTGCCGCGCGCTCAGAAATGGACTGCCGCGCGCTACCAGGACCTGCGGGCCCGAGAAGTGACCATGGCATCATCCCCGGACGGTGGCGTGCTCCTGCGGATCATCGCCGGCGAAGTCGCGGGCCACAAAGGGCCGGGTTCGACATACACGCCGATGACGCTAATACACGCGACCTTGAGTCCGGGCGCGCGCCTGTCGCTGCCCTGGCGAGCCGACTACAACGCCCTCGTCTACGCCATGGCCGGGCAGGGCACCGTCGGCGCGGAGGCACGGCCGATCGGGACCGGGCAGCTGGCCGTCTTCGGACCCGGTGACGCGATCACGGTCGCGGCCCTACCGGTCCAGGAAAGCCGCAGCCCGACCCTCGATGTGCTGATCCTGGGCGGCCGCCCGATCGGAGAGCCAGTCGCCTGGATGGGACCGTTTGTGATGAACACGCGCGAGGAAGTCATGCAGGCAGTCGCCGACTACCAGGCCGGCCGCCTCGGCACGATCCCCGCAGTCACGGCCGTGCACAACACGCCGACGACCGTGGTGGAGTCCGGACAGCAGCCGGACGGCGGGCGGGCCTGACCGCATAACGCGGCTCCGCCGCAACAAAGACTAGGCGCAGGACACAAGGCCGTATGTCTGCTTGGCCCGTAGGACGCGCCCGGCTGCATCGTCGACCCGGGCCGCGAAGCCAGGGTCGGATAAGGCACGATCCATAACCGCCGCAGCCATTTTGGTGGCGGGATCGACGCCTGCCACGATCATGAGGTCGCCGCCCGCGGCGATGAACGCCGTGGCCCGATCGCCCGGCGTCAGCGAGGCCACCGAAGCCGCCGCCCCGAGATCGTCGGACATCACCACGCCGCCGAAGCCGAGCTGGTCACGCAACAGCGTTCGCATGATCGTCGACGAGAAGACGGCCTGGTGATCGGGATCAATGGCGGCGTACGTCGCCAGCGAGACCATCACGAAAGGCGCACCCGCCTCTATGCCGGCCCGGAAGGCGGCGAGATAGGGGTCGTCGGCCGTGGTCGTCGAATCGACGACGCCGGCGGCGGCGGTATCGGTATTGCCGACGACTCGTCCCAAACCCGGGAAGTGCTTTAGCGTGGTCGCGATACCGGCCTGATGCATGCCACGTATCACCGCCGCGCCGTGGCTGCCGACCGTGGTCGGGTCGTGCCCATACTCGCGTTGGAGCGCCCCGATCGGCTGATTGGTCGCGTCCGCGCCGGGCGGCACGACGTCCATCACCGGAGCGAAGTTGAGGTTCACGCCGGCCATGGAGAGCTCCCGGCCCCACTTAGTGGCGTCAGTTTCCAGAATCGCGGTCGATAGTCGGCCCTGCTCCAGGGCGGTGGGAATTCTCGTGAAACCCGGGCCCGTCAGGCGCTGGATTTGGCCGCCTTCCTGATCGGCGCCGACAAAGAAGCCGACCCCGTGGCTGTTCGATTCCGTCGCGAGGGTCTGAATTTCGGCCGCCAGGGGACGCACGCCATCGATGCCGCCCGTCCGCCAATTCACCAGCCAGGCGGACCCGAGGTGGTACGTCTTGATGGCGGCGATCTCGCCGGGCGTCAGGTGGTCAGCGCCGATGCCGAGCAAGAACAGCTGTCCTACGCGCTGCGCCACGGTCAGCTCGGCCAGCTTGCGTAGTACGCACGTCGCTGATCCCTCAGGTGTCGCGATTGGGCTGCCCGAACTGCCCGACCAGGTTGCTGTGGGCGTTGCAGCGGACGGCCCCGTGCTCGCGTCCCTACCGGTCGAAAGTGGGGCCGCCGTCCCGCAGGCCGCCACGGCTGCCGCCGCCAGGCAGACGAGCAAGGCCCGAAACCCCTCGAATCGCCGCGCTTGTGCTGATCCAGGCATGTCCGAAGGGTAGGCCATCCGGCGTCCATACGGCCGATTGCCCGGATGTCGCGCCCTACTCCGTGGACGCGGTGAACATCCCAGCGTGGTCGAACTCGATCGCCTCGAGTGGCCGCACGATCTCGCAGCGCCCGGTCGCCAACACGTCCTCGAGCGCCGGCTCGCTGACGTAGAGCAGCCCCAGGTGCTTGGTGTCGCGGATCCTGACGATCCTGGCATCGGGCGGCTCTACCTTGAGGCAGCAGGCAATCGCGACCGACAGTCCCTGCCGGTCGGTATCGACCGTCAGCGCGACCCGCGCGCCCTCGGGCGTCTTGGCCGTAATGCAGTTCATGTACGTCTTGTGGGTGTCCATCTTCTCGACGGCGCGCCGCAGCACGACATCGGCCATGCCGATGCCGACGGCGTTGCCCTCGGTCTCGCCCGTCAGATCGCGCACGACGATGCGCTGGACGCTGGGGCCGGCACCGGTCGGTCCCGCGTAGTAGCGGCCGACGACGTTGGAATCCATGCCCAGGCCGCTGATGTCCTTGCCGATGTAGTCGAGGATCAGCACGTCGATGCTGCCGATGGGCAGCCGGGCCATCCGCTCCCGGGCCATCGCCAGCAGTTCCCGCTCTCGGGCCCAGATCCGGTCGCGGGGCACCGCCTCGATGCGCCACAGCCTGGCATAGCCGTTTTCGACGAGGGCCAGCCCGAACGGGATGTTCACCTTGGAGACGGTGAACTCGGCGACCTCGGGGATCAACTCATGGAACGTGGCGAAGCCCTGGCGATGGAACGCGTCGGCGCCTCGCTGCTTGCCAAGGCCGATGGCGATCATCTTCATGAGACCGCTCTCGATCTCGCCCGTGAAGTCGGTGTGAGGCTTGACGCGGTTGATCGGCACGATCACGTCGGCGCCTTCGAAGGCGTTACGGTCCACGAAGACCGGGACTCCGGGCCGGACCTCGCCCAGTTCGATCGTCTCCATGCTCGATCGGATCTCGCAGCCGATCGTCTCAGGGGTCATGCCGTAGGACGCGAGCACTTCGAGCTGGCCCTCCGGGGAGGCGCCACCGTGGCTGCCCATAGCCGGCACGACGAAGACCTCGGCGCCGGCGGCGCGCATCCACGCCACGGTGGCCCGGACGACCTCGTCGATCCTATCGATACCCCGGCTGCCCACGGCCAGGCAGACCCGCGAGCCGGGTCCGATTGCCGCACTAACCGGATCGAGCGCCGCACCCACGGCTGCGGCCACGTCGGTCACCTCGGCCGCATCCATGCGGTGCCGGACGAGTGCCCAGCGCGGCAGAGCCCCGCCCATGAACTCGGCGAACGGCTCGCGATGGGCAACGCTCGACCGAGGATCTGCAGCGAAAGAAGCAGGCGGGTCGGCCAGCGCTTCAGGCCTGAGCGCGGCGTCTAGGGCCTTCTCGTGGTGCATCGGCAGGGCTCGCCTCCAGGGGCTTGCCAGGTTCGAAACTGGGCTTCGATTCGGCGCGGCGCGAGCGTCGGACGACACGTCAACTCTACACCGCCCCGGCCTCCGGCCTCCCCCGCGGCCCCGGGGCGCGGTCGGTGGATAGGATGTATCGTCAGGTGGACGATGCCGCACCGCAGCCCCCCGACCGACCGCCGATCCCGGACGACCCCGAGTTCGCCGCGTCGAACCCTGCTGGAGCTAGTGCGAAGCGGACCGGCCGCGGGCGACCCCGTCGCGATCGAGCGGTTCGAGCACCTGCTCGAGACCGTCGAGGGGCTCGGCTCGTGCGTCCTGGCGCTCTCTGGTGGGATCGACTCGAGCTTCCTGCTGGCCGTGGCTTCCCCACTCCTGGGCGAGCATTGCCTGGCCCTGACTGGAGACTCAGCCGCCGTGCCGGCCTGGGATCGCACCGACGCTGCGGTCGCAGCCGGCGAGGCGAGCCGCCATGGGGCGCGCTGGCGGATGGTCCCCACCAAGGAGCTCGACGATCCCCGCTACGCCCACAACCCGAGGTCGCGCTGCTATTTCTGCAAGCTCGAGGTATACGGTGCTGCCTCGGCGATCGCGCGAGCCGAGGGCTACGCCTGGGTCATCGACGGCACGAACGCCTCGGACCTCCAGCGGGACGACCGCCCCGGCATGACGGCCGCCTCCGAATTGCACGTCCGCTCGCCTCTCGCCGAAGCGGGCATCACCAAGGAGCAGCTGCGCGGCCTGGCTCGATCGCTGGGAATCGCCGGTTGGGATCGACCGGCCTCGGCCTGCCTGGCAAGTCGCATCCCGTTCGGGGAGCTGATCACCGCCGAGCGTCTGCGGCGGGTCGAGGCGGCCGAGCTGGCGCTGCGAGCGCTGGGCTTTCGCCAGGTTCGCGTTCGAGACTTCGGCAGCCATGCCCGGGTGGAAGTCGAGGCGCACGAACTCACGGATCTGGAGGGTCGGTCGGCCGACGTGCAAACGCGTCTCGTCGAGCTCGGCTTCGAGAGTTGGTCCTCGGCGGCGTACGCCGGGACCGGTGCCGGAGACAGCCCGAATGCCTGACGGCTACGCGGCCGGGCTGGAGGATCTGCTGCGACGCGTGGCCGAAGGCAGCGTGCCGGTTGCGACCGCGCTGGAGTCGCTCCGCCGGCTACCGTTCAGCGACCTCGGCTTCGCCCGCGTGGATCACCACCGCGGCTTGCGCCAGGGCGTGGTGGAGTTCGTCTATGGGCCGGGCAAGACGCGCGCACAACTGCTTGCGATCGTCGAAGCGCAGCTCGACCACGACGAGTCGAGCGTCGTTGTAACCCGGGTCGGGGCCGATGACGCCGCTGCGATCCGTGCCCTGGCCGAGACACGCGGCCTCGAGACCATCTGGCGGGAGCGTCCCGGGTTGCTGGCCATCCCCCGTGCCGTTCCCGAAGCTCGCGGGCAACTGCTCGTGCTGACCGCCGGAACCTCGGACCTACCCGTCGCGCAGGAGGCCGAAACGGTCGCCATGCTCCTCGGTGCGGGCGTTCGCACGATCGCCGACGTCGGCGTCGCCGGACTTCACCGCCTCCTGGCGGAGCAATCCGAGATCGAGCAAGCCGACGCGATCGTCGTCGTTGCCGGCATGGACGCGGCGCTGGCGAGCGTCGTCGGCGGTCTGGCTCGCGTCCCGGTCATCGCCTGCCCCACGAGCGTCGGCTACGGCGCCTCGTTCGGCGGGTTGAGCGCCCTGCTCGCCATGCTCTCATCTTGTGCACCCGGGGTAGCGGTTGTCGGCATCGATGACGGCGTGGGGGCAGGCGTGGTTGGCGCGCTAATCGCCAGGGGCCGCGCCACCTGACGACGGCCTCGCCGCTGGTCTCAGATCGTCATCGCGCTGAAGCCGCCATCCACGCGGACGAGGGCTCCGGTCACGAACCCAGAGGCGCGCTCCGAGGCGAGCCAGATCATCGTTCCGACCAGCTCGTCGGGCTCGCCGAGTCGGGCCGCCGGCGTGTGCCGGATGATCGATTCGACCCGGCTCTCGTCGAGCAGCTTACGGTTCTGCCCGGCCGGAAAGAATCCGGGCACGATGGCATTTACCCGGATCCGATGTGGCGCTAATTCGCGGGCCAGGTAGCGGGTCAGAATATTCACCCCGGCCTTCGTGACGGAGTAGGTAAGAACGCGCGACAGCGGGATTTCAGATGAGGCCGACGAAAAGTTGATGATCGTTCCGCCCTCGCCGCGGTCGGCCATCGCCCGGCCGAAGACCTGACAGGCAAGGAAGACCGAGGTCAGGTTCGTGCCGAGGATGCGGTGCCACTCCTCGAGTTCGATCTCGAAGAACGGCGTGGAGCTGTTGATACCCGCCGCGTTAACCAGGATGTCAACGGGACCGAGACGCTCCTCGACCTCCAGACGCGCTCGTTCCAGCGAAGCCAGATCCGACGCGTCCAGCAGCACCGCGGTGGCTCGGGTGCCCTCCGCCTCGAGCGCCGCCACGAGCTCGTCGGCGCGCTCCTGGGTGCGGTCCAAAACTGCGACGGCGGCGCCGGCACTGCCATACCCGTGGCAGACGGCGCTGCCCAATACGCCGGCTCCGCCGATCACCGCGGCCACCCGGCCGGTCAGGTCGAAGAGAGCCGTGCCTGCTGCAGAGGTGGTTCTTTGATCGGCGCTCATGAAAGGGCTCCTTTCGCTACGGGTCGACCCTCAGCCGTCGCGAACGGGCGCAGGTGGCGGCCGATATGTGCCGTGAGGTTTGACCAATATGCCTCGCGCTCTGTCCAGATAGCCGCTCGCACGTCGTCTCCGAGTTGAGCCCCGCCATCGGCCGTGCCGCCGTGGAGCACCGCGCCGTAGGTGACGTGGAGGATTTCGCGGGTGTTCGGGTCGTCAAGCAGCCGGGCGAGAGCCGCGGCGGACGCCCCGCCAGGGCTTGTAGCGCCGGCCAGTGAGGCCGAGACGTGGTAACTCGCCCTGGCGGTTGTGTACGCCTCCAGGGCAACCCGCCAGACTCGGCGCATGAGCTCCGGGTCGGTCGCCGCGATGGTCTCGAGGGCCACCAGGTAGCTCGTGCCCGAGGTCTTGAGATGGAGCCGGTCGCGCGTGCCGCGGGCGACGGCGTCGTAGATGGAGAACTTGTCCGAGCCCGAGTGGACGCTCAGCTTGTAATCGCCCAGGCGACGGGCAATCGCGGCATGCGCCGCAACATCCGCCTCAAATTCGGCCCGATCGCCCAGGTAGTCGATGCCCTTCTCGAACTCGCCGACGAAGCGCGGGGCGAAGCTGACCCAGTTGACCCCGAGTCGGTGCAGCTCAGTCGCAAGGTAGACGTGATCGATAGGCGTGGTCCGGTATTCGATCTCGTCGACGGCGACCTCGAATTCGAACGAGCCCGGGTCGAGGGTCCCGGCCAGGTGGCGGTACATGGCCGCGACCTGGACGACGGCGGGCCCAAACCGCGCCGCCGCAGCCCGGAGGGCGTCCGCGGGGAGCTCGAGTGGGCCGGAGTCGAGATCAAGCTGCTCTGGATAGCGGGCCTCGAACACGGCCGGGTCATCTTCCAGGCCGGTCCAGGGGACCGCCGAAAAGGCGGCGGCGATCGCACCGTCCGGCGCGTCGGCCGGCAGGTCGGGCACCAACTCGATCGGATCCGCGGTAAACATCGTGCAGCCGGCGTCGATCCCCGCGTCTATGTCCGCTATCGACTTGAGGTGGTCGGCGTCCGCCCCGAACCCGTCCCGCCAGCCGGCGGCCAGCGCTCCGAACGTAGCCGCATCGAGCACGTCGCGGAACGATCGGCCGGTCCGGGCGAGCTCGCGTGCGGACTGCTGGGCGAGCACCGGGACGATGCCCGGGTTGGCCCGAAGCGCGGCGACATGGCCCGGCGTGGCGATTCCCAGCCGGTCGCCGACGCCGACCGAGGTCGCCTCGCCCACGAGCCGCGGCCGGAGCCACGGCACGAGCTCGCGCAGCGCAGTCGCGTTCCCGTGGTTCGGGTCCCCGGTGATCAGCCTCCCGCCGCCGAGCTCAGTCGGGTCGCCGGCGATTCCGTCCGGCAATGTCACTCCCGGCGGAGCCCAAAAGAGGACCTTCCAGCCGCGGTCTCCGGCGCGGATCCCGACAGCTCCGTCATCGATCGAAGCGAGGGACTCCTCGAGCGCGCCTGCCTGCCGCAGCGATCCGATGGCCTCGCCCGCGACAGCCCCGCCAGACTCCCGGTCGTTCGGGGCCATGCCTGCCGCCATGCCTACGACTCCTGGACCCAGGCGTGGGCCGGGTCGAAGTGGGGGATCATCTTCCGGCCATCGCCGGCCATGACCCACAGGTAGTAGAGCGAGTAGCCGGGCGCGGCCACGACCGGGTGGTAGCCGCTCCGGATGAGGGCGGCGTCACCGTCGCGGACCGTGAACGCCTCTGTTCCGGCATCGTCGTACCGGATCTGGATCCCGAAGCCCTGGGGCGGATCGACCTTGAAGAGGTAGACCTCCTCGAGCCGAACTTCCTCGGGCGGCGCCTCGCGGTCGTGCTTGTGCGGCGGATAGGAGGACCAGTTGCCGGGCGGGTTTATCGTTTCGCCCAGGAGCAGCCGTCCCGCGGCGTGCTCGGGCCCCAGGATCGTCCGGACGCTTCGACTCCAGTTGCCCTTGCCGGCCTCGGCGAGGCGTTGGTCGGCCGGCCCGATGATGCGTGCCTTAGCGGGCGCGCCTTCGCCGCCCGGCGCCGTTGCGATGGCGAGCTGCGCGGGCCCCGTGGCCTTGAACCGGAGGGCCGTTCCCGGGGGAGCGTAGATCGCGTAGCCGGGGCCTTCGAAGACGGACGATCGGCCGCCCGCCGACCCTAGAGACACGCCACCGGCTTCGACATCGACAACGCCGCCGAATACCACGACGACGGTTTCGAGTTCGCCGGGCAACTCCAGTAGCTGGCCTGCGTCGAGGTCGGCCAGGGCGAGTCCGATGAGGTCGCCTTCACGCTCGGGAGCGATGACGGTTCGCGTCATGACAGTCCTTTCAGTTTCTCCGGCCGAGATGGGCCGGATCGGGGGGCCGACGACCGCGCAGAGGCGCGGGCAACCCTGCGGAGATGGCTCAGCGGGCACCGACGCGGGTTACAAGCTGAGTGGGATTGACGAAGCGGAGAGCGGTCACCAAAAGGACGAGCATGGACGCGGTGTAGAGCACGGCCATTGCGTCGACCTCCTGCGGGGCTCGGATTCCGGCTCCGAAGACGGCGCTGTACAAGACGACGACGATCGTCGAACTCGTCGGGCCTGATGTCAGGAACGTCAGCTCGAACATGCCGACGGTTCGAACCAGAACCAGGACACCCGCCGCGAGGATGCCGGGGATCAACAGCGGACCGACGATTCGGAGGAAGATCGTCATCGTGCCCGCGCCGCACATCCGCGCCGCCGCTTCGATCTTGGGGTCGATCTGCTCGATGAACGGGATCATAACGAGCACGACGAAGGGAACCGTCGGGACCAGGTTGGCCACGATGACGCCGAATAGGCTGCCGGCCAGCTGAACCTTGTAAAGCACGGTGGCCAGCGGGATGCCGTAGGTAATCGGCGGAATAAGGATCGGCAACAGGAACAGGACGGTCACGATGCGCTTGCCCGGGAAGTTGCGGCGGGCCAGCGCGTAGGCCGCCGGGACGCCGATCAGGGCCGAGATGACCACGACGGCAATCGCCACCTGGGCGGTCACCAGCAGGACGTTGGCCAGATCGAACTCAGACCAGGCGTCGCCATACCAATGGAAGGTGAAGTCATCGGGCAGCCATGACCCGAACCACGTCGTCGCGATGGAGTCGAGGACGACCGTGAAAATTAGAGCGAACAGCGAGATGAAGAAGATGGCGACCATGCCCCAGACCAGCCAGCCGCCGATCCGAGTGGGGCGCAGCCAACGCTTCAAAGCCGAAGGCGCGGCTGAGGTGGGAACTTCGGCAGAAGCAGTCATCAGCCCTTACCTCCCGTGGCTCCACGGAACATGGTGCTACGCCAGCCAAGGACGAGGGCGATGATCCCGAGCATGATCGCGCCCATGATCATTGAGATCGCGGACCCGAGCGAGTAGTCGAACTGCTCGAACGCGGCGTGGTAGGCGGCGATCGAGATAACCCGGGTCGAGCCGGCCGGGTCGCCCACCAGGCTGGCCGACGGGAA
>JAYUDR010000067.1:0-2338 GCA_043739665.1 Chloroflexota bacterium | reverse complement strand
TCGAGGAGCGGCTCCGCGAGTTGATGGCGGACTCCGTGCGGGTCCATCTTCGAGCCGACGTGCCGGTCGGCGCGTACCTGAGCGGCGGCCTGGACTCGAGCATCGTCGCGGCCGTGGCCACGCAGCAGACCGGGCCGGGCCTGCAGGCCTTCCTCGGCAAGTTTGGCGAGGGTCCTGAATATGACGAGAGCCGCTATGCCCGGGCACTGAGCGAGAGCAAAGGGATCGACCTCCACGAGCTGGAAATCACGGTTGACGACTTCATTGAGAACGCCCGCAAGGTGATTTACCACCTGGATTATCCGGTTGCGGGGCCTGGTTCCTTCCCCCAATTCATGGTCTCGAAGTTCGCGAAGCGCGATCGGAAGGTCGTGCTTGGCGGCCAGGGTGGCGACGAGCTGTTTGGCGGCTACGCCCGGTACCTGGTCGCGTACCTCGAGCAATGTCTCAAGGCCGCCATCGACGGGACGATGCATGACGGCAACTTCATCGTCAGCTACGAATCGATCCTGCCCAACCTGACCGCGCTGCGGCAGTACAAGCCGCTCCTGGCTGAGTTCTGGCGCGAGGGGCTATTCGAGCCGATGGACGCGCGCTACTTCCGCCTCGTCAACCGCTCCAACGATCTACGCGAAGAGATTCGTTGGGATCGATTGGACGGCTACTCGCCATTCGACACGTTCCGCTCGATCTTCAACGCCTCAAACCTGACCGGCGAGTCTTACTTCGACCGAATGCTGCATTTCGATTTCAAGACGCTGCTGCCGGCATTGCTGCAGGTCGAAGACAGGATGAGCATGGCCCACGGGCTGGAGTCGCGGCTGCCCTTCCTCGACCACCCACTTGTGGAATTGGCCGCCACGATGCCCCCGGCCATCAAATTCGAGGGCGGCCAGCTCAAGCGCTCCCTGCGGGCGGCGTTCGCCCCGATCCTGCCGGCCGCGATCAACGAGCGCACGGACAAGATGGGCTTCCCGACGCCGCTCAACCTTTGGGCGCGGGGCGACGCGCACGGCTTCGTGGTGGATACGTTGTCTTCCCAGGCTGCGCTTTCGCGCCCCTACGTTGACAACAAGCTGGCCCTGGCCGGTCTGACCAAGGGCGCCGCATTTGGACGTGGCTTTTGGGGCCTGCTGTCGCTCGAGTTGTGGCAGCAGGAGTTCCACGACCGGGCCGCCGAGTTCAGGTCGCTGCCGGAAACACTCAGCCAGCGCGTGACAGAGTGACGGCCCCGGCGGATACGCCCGCCGACGATATCGCGGCGTTGGCCGTGACACAGACCGCCACGATCGAGCCCGTGATTCACCCCCCTCAGCCGCGCGGCACCTTCAGCGGCCGGGTTGCCAGCATCTTCGCCACCCGAGTCGTCCAGTTCGGGCTCGCCATGACAACCTCAATCCTCCTGGCTCGGCTGTTCGTCGACCCGGGGCCCAGAGGAGCCTTCGTCGCCATCACGACGTTGCCCGGAACTCTCACCGTCCTGGGCGCGATCGCTTTGCCCAACGCGGTCAACTATTTCTCGGGCAAGGGCCACTCCGTAGCCAGCCTGAGTCGCGTGGCGTTCCTCCTCACGGCCGTCCTCTCAGCGCTGTTGATGTCGGTCGTGTGGTTCGCTTTGCCGTGGCTCGAGACATCCTTTTTGAGTGCGGCAGCCCACTACGACACGTTGCTTCGAGTGATCTTGCTGACCCTGCCTATGAGCCTTCTCATCTCGTTCAGCGGTTCAATTCTTATTGGCCGCCAGGATGTGCGCGTCTACAACTTCATCCAGATCGGTCAGACCGCGGCTTCGCTTCTGAGCGCGATCGTGCTGGTTGGAGTGTTCAGGCTGGGAGTACCAGGAGCGGTCGCCGGCAGCGTTCTGGTGACCACCTCGATGATGCTCGCCGTACTTGTGACGTTGCGCCGGCTGGGGCGTCGAGACGCCGCCGGACCCAGCGTTCCCCATCGTGCCCTGTTGTCCTTCGGCGTTCGTCTCTACCCGTCGACATTAAGCGGTTTGGGCAACGCCCGGGCGGACACGTATATTCTCCAGGCGCTGCTCGTAAGTTCCTACTCGGACGCTGCGCTGGCCCTATACACCATGGCCGTCACCATGGCTGAACTGGTCTTCTACCTCCCGGACTCCATCTCCACCCTGTTCATGCCCAGAGTTGCCGGCTCCACGGTGGAAGATGCAAATCGGATGTTGGGTCGCATTGCCCGGTTCTCGACGCTCATCACCTGCGGCGTCGCACTCGCTCTCATCCCGGTTGCGTTTGCGGGCATCCATCTCATTCTCCCGAAATACTCCGACTGCCTGCCCGCCTTCCTGGCTCTTCTTCCCGCGGTTGTGAGC
>JAYUDR010000066.1:0-14780 GCA_043739665.1 Chloroflexota bacterium | reverse complement strand
GTTCGACCGCCTCAGTAGGTCCGGCCGCCGCAGGCCCCACCGCGGTCCGTCTACGCAATCCGAACCTGGGGCTCACCGCGCAACCTCTGCCGCAACGTTTACCTGCGGGGCGCGATCCGTCCGACCGTCAGGCCAGAACCAGGACTTACGCGGCGTCAGTTCTATCAGCGCTCGCTCGAAGAGGAGCGGGAATCCCAATCGGGCCTTGAATAAGCCCAGGATCGCCGGGTCCTTGCCAACCCATTTGTGGAACAGCCGCTCCCAGCCCGCACTGAGGTCGTCCTCGGCGACGCGGGCGTCGCACTGGATCGTGACCCGGCCGGGCGTGTTTCCCGTTGCATCAGTGTCCGTGATCGAGAGGCTGACTCTCGGATTGCGCTTGATATGAGCGATCTTGGCACTGTCAAGCACGCTCGATGTCATGAATATCCGGTCGCCCCAAAGCATTGGAATCATCGGGTATGTGATAGGACGGCCATCCGCGGCGACCACCGTCAATTCGCCGACCAACGCGGCGTCGATCAGGCGAGCGACGGGATACGGCAGTGAAGGCACGCTGAACTCCAAGCACGGGACGCCTGATGGCTGGCCCGAATTGTACGGAATCCACGCCCGTCGACGCCCGACCGGATCTCATCAGCGAGTGCGGTCGCGGTCCGGGGACCCCCCGAACAGGCGAAGCGAAGCTGCCTGAGCCTCCTGCTGCTCGCGGCTTATGAGGTGCCGGCGATCCGACGTGCTGTTATGGGCATAGTCGGCCAGCCTCTTCTGGAGGGTGTCGAGACGCTCAAGCTGGATGGCAACTATGGCCGACCAGCGCTGCTGAACGTCCTTCGGGCCTGTTACGGCGGCCGACCACACGGCATAGATGTCCTCGAGACACATCTCCCCAGCGCCAAGCCCGGCCGACCAGGCCCCATCGGCGGAGAGTGCCAGCAGCCGCTTGACGGCGGCCCGGGATGCCTCCTCGGCGCGCGCACACACGGGACAACGGGAGTGGCCAACCTCGACCAGGCCGCGTCCCTGACCGGCGGCGTCGCTGCCGGTCAGTTTCTTGAGAACGGTCAGCCGGCGTCGCAGGATGGCGTCGAGCAGAACAGCCGTCGCGAGTTGGCTGCTGGTCTGGAGCAATTCCATTTTGGAGAGACCGACGCTGTGGGGCGCGCAGAAGCCCACGCCCGTGTCGATTTGGTCCCGAAATCCACGATCCGTCGCTCCTTCGCGAGCAAGCCCCCGGAGGGCTGCGTAGGTCGCCTCCTGGCGGGCGTCGCAGATGGGGCAGCGGCCGCGCTCAACGGCCTCCGCCAGGCGGATCTCCTCGAAGTCACGAGCGGGCAGCTTGCCGGGAAGGGTCGTCATACATGACAGCCTAGCGCGCCTGGCTATTTGTGAGCGGTGATCCCGAGACAGGCCGCGCACCCGTCGATCGCGAAGCCCGGCACGGCGAGCGAGATCTGGAGCCGATGTCCACCACCCAGCGACCCCACCAGGTAGCATCCACTGACCCATCTGGTCACGGGGTATAGATTCGTCGTGGCGAGCTGGGCACCAGCCCAGACGATCCGCCTGGAGGCCAGATGGCTCTACGCGTCTACGATTTCGAGGATCCGGACCGATTCGTGGCCGGCACTGTCGGCGAGCCCGGCAATCGGACCTTCTTTTTGCAAGTCCGCGACGGCAATCGGATCGTCTCCGTCCTGATCGAGAAGGTCCAGGTGGAACTGCTGGCAGACCGCCTCCACCAGCTGCTGGTTGAAGTTCGGGCGCGCGGCGCCGGCGTTCCGGATGAGCCAGCTGCCGCGGACATCGACACCGCGGCTCTGGATGAGCCCCTGAACGAGGTCTTTCGGGTCGGCACGATGGCCATCATTTGGGACGGCGATGACGAGTCTGTCGTCGTCGAAGCCAGGGCCATGACCGAGGATGATGAAGCGGGATCGCCCGAGGACGAGGTCGACATCGATGACGCGGCAGAGGGCGGCGACGCCTCCGACATCGTGCGGATTCACTTGCCGCCTGGCAAGGCTCTGGCTTTCGCCAAGCAGGCCTTGGGGGTCGTGTCAGCGGGACGTCCCCCGTGCCCGTTCTGTGGCCAGCCGCTGAACCCCGAGGGCCACATCTGCGCCCGCCGAAACGGGTTCATGCACTGAGCCAATGGCTGGAGAGATCGGCGAATCGACAGTGGCAAGCCTGACCCGGGCCGAAATGGAGGCCGCGGCGATCGAGGGACGCCAGGTGGCCGGCCGGCTCGATAGGTCGACCGCGCTGCGACTCCTTGAAGAAGGCGAGCTGACCGTCGTGGGACGCCTGCTGACTGCCTCGAACGCCACCTTCTTCTGCGTGGTATCCGGCGCAGGCGACGATTCGGCAGCGGCGATCCTGGCCAGCTGCGTTTACAAGCCCACTCGAGGCGAGCGCCCGCTCTACGATTTCCCGGATGGCACGCTGGCTTGCCGCGAGGTGGCGGCCCACGCCGTGTCCGAGGCGAGCGGCTGGGAGATCGTGCCACCCACGGTTATGCGGGACGGCCCCTTTGGAGAGGGCATGGTCCAACTCTGGGTCGAGGTGGACGAGTCGGTCGATATCGCCGAGCTGGTCTCGTCCGATAACCCGGCCCTGAGGCGGATCGCGGTCCTGGATGCGGTCCTCAACAATGCGGACCGCAAGGGCGGCCACCTTCTGCCCCTCCCAGGCGGCCGGATCTTGGGGATAGACAACGGCCTCAGCTTTGCTGTTGCGCCGAAGCTGCGGACTGTCCTGTGGCGCTGGCGTGGCCAACCCCTGACCGACGAAGAGCGGGCCGTCCTGTCAAGTCTGCGTGAGCAGCTAACCGGGGGCCTTGGGGAGCAGTTGCGGCCGCTTCTCACGCCCGATGAAGTCGCAGCCATAGCCGCTCGAATCGATCGCCTCCTTGCGGGCGGCCTCCTGCCACGCCCGGACCGAGACCGGCCCGCCATTCCCTGGCCACCCTTCTAGCCCACTCGGGCGGCGGCGCGTGAGGTCGGCAGCGGCCCGCATCGCCTGACACAATCTGACCCGGAGGCTGGCGCGTGCTGAAGTACTTCGAAACGCGGACTCGAATCATCGCTCTATTTGCGCTCGGGGCGACCCTGGCTACGATCCTGCTGCGCCTTGCGGCGGCAAACCAGGTGGCCGTCTTCGTGGCCTCGGCCATGGCCCTGGCCGGGCTGGCGGCGTTAGTCGGCGAGGGCACAGACCAGCTGGGCACGCGCCTCGGCCACGGGGCCACCGGCGTCCTGCAGTCCGCCCTGGGCAACCTGCCAGAGTTCTTCATCTGCATCTTCGCCTTGAGGGCAGGCCTGGTCGACGTGGTCAGGGCAGCCCTGGTGGGCTCCATCCTGGCCAACACGCTCTTCGTCTTGGGGCTCGCCTTCATCGTCGGGGGCCTGCGTCACGGACCGCAACGGTTCGGGACAGACCAAACCAAGGGCATCGCCACGCTGCTCTTGCTCGCCGCCGCGGCGATCGCGATCCCAACAATCGCCAGCGCGCCGGGCGGTCCCGATCAGGGCCACGAGCGCGAAATCTCAGTCGTCGTCTCCGTAGTCCTCCTGGTTGTCTTTGCGGCAAGCGTGCCATTTTCGCTACGTCAGGGCGCGGCAGGGGGCGGCGCGGTCGAAACCCAAGTCGGTCACGCGTGGCCTCTGCCACTGGCGATCCTGACACTTCTGATCGCGGGCTTGGGTGCCGCCTTCGTCTCGGATTGGTTCATTGAGGCGCTGCAGCCGGCAATGAGCACACTCGGCATGTCGGAGGAGTTCGCCGGCCTGGTGGTGGTGGCCATCGCCGGCAACGCCGTGGAGAACGTGGTGGGCGTACGGGCCATGCTGGCCAACAAAGCCGATCTGGCGATCAGCATCATTCTCAATTCGAGCCTGCAGGTGGCCCTGGCCCTGACCCCGGTTCTGGTCCTTATCAGCCTGTTCATGGGCGGTGCCGCCTTGACGCTCGTTGTTTCGCCGCTTCTGATCACGGCCCTGGCCCTGACAGCCCTGATGACCGCCTTTATCGTCATCGATGGCGAATCAACGTGGCTTGAGGGCCTGGCCCTGGTGGGTTTGTACGTAATCCTCGCGGCCAGCGTGTGGTGGGGTCGGCCGATCGGCGGCTGAACATCGGCGGCTGAGTCGGCGGCTGAACGTCACCGTTAAGCGGTCCGCTAAACTGGCCCGGCTGTCACCCCGCCTGGAAGTCGAGCCTTGAAGCTAACTGCACGCATCGGCACGAACCCAGACGGTCGCCCGAGGGGTCCGTTGGCTCGACTGAGCGCCCGGCTGGCCGGGCCGATCGGTCATATCGTTCCGGCTCGATCGCACGCCGACACCTTCGGCTTCCTGGTTGCCTGGTTCCTCCTCCTGGTCATCGGCGTCCAGGTGGCGGCCGTCGTCATCGACAACCTACGCGTCAACTGGTGGCCGGCCTACGACACCAACGCCTACTGGCTGGCCGCCCGGCACCTCATCGACGGTCAACCGCTCTACGCCCCGGCCGAGATCTACACGGCCGGCGCCTACAAGTACCCGCCGCTCTTCGCCCAACTCGTGATTCCGATTGGGCTTCTGCCGGAGGTAATCGTCGATTGGATCTGGCGCATCTCCGGCGTGCTGTGCCTGCGCTATCTCTCCGGTTCGTGGAAGCTGGCCGTCCTCGCATCTCTGCAGTGGCCGGTCTTCGCCGAACTCGGCTTCGGCAACGTGACCCTCCAGCTCGGCGCCGTGGCCTTGTGGTGCTTCCGCGATCGACGGGCGGTGTACCTGATTCCCTGGTTCGCCGGGATGAAGTTCGGACCGGCCCTGCTGATCCCATACTTGTGGTTTACCCGACCGCAGATGCGGCGGCCGATCCTGATCAGCTGCGCCGCCTTCGCCGCGGCCTGCGCGATCTCTTTTGCGGTTGCGCCCGGGATCTGGTTTGACTACCTGGGGACCCTAGGCTGGGAAGCCGCGTCGCAGATGAAGGCGATGTTTGTCGTGGCCCTGGTACCCGACCACGGCGGCTTGGACTTGGCCCTTCGCTTCGCGATCGCCTTCGGCCTGATGCTGGTCGCGATCCGCTGGAGGCTCGACTGGCTGGCTTTCATCGTAGCCACGGCAACTATGCCGATCTTCTCGCTTACGCGGCTGGCAGTCCTGGTGGCCCTTTGGCCGCTCTGGCTGCGCGGTGTTGTGGATCGCTGGCGCCAGACCGACACTCCACTGCAGCGCTGGCTGACGGCGCCTCTGATCCATCTAGACATGCTGCCGGCATTGGCGGAATTGCCCGTGCTGTCGGCAGCGCCTCCTGCAGTCGCCGCAGCCGCCTAAGGCTTCGCGCGCCGTTCGCGCCAGGCCGGATTTCCGTGGCGTTGCTCGACGAGCGGCCAGGCGCCCACCAGGCCAACGTCGTGGCCCAGCTCCGCCGGCACGATTCGGACGCGCGTCGCCGGCGCCCGAAAAGCCGTGCGCGCCACCTGCTCGCGGGCCGGAGCGAGCCACCGTTCGCCCTGCCGTTCGGCCAGGGTTCCGCCGACGACGATTTTGTCCGGGTTGAAGGCGTTGACCCAGCCGACACAGGCAATCGCGAAAGCCCGGCGGGCCCGCTCCATCAGAAAGATGCACGTGGCATCGCCCGCCAGCTCGCCCTCGGCCACATCTTTGGCGGTCAGCGTCCGCTCCCCAATCCCATCGCCGCGGACGAGGGCCGCCAGAAAGGCCGACTCGCCCGCGGTTACGGCCTCCTGCGCCTGCGCTGCGAGACCCGCACCGGCGGCGATGCCCTCGAGGTGGCCCGTACCGCCACACCCGCAGCGCGGTCCACCTTCGGGCATGAGCGTGATGTGGCCCAGCTCTCCGGCGGTTCCGTCCGGCCCCAGCACCAGGCGGCCGTCGCGAACTATCGCACCCCCCAGGCCGGTAGAAACGGTCACGTAAAGGAAGTCTGTGCATCCGCGGGCGGCGCCCAGCCAGTGCTCGGCGAGCGCGGCCACATTCGTGTCTCTCTCCAAATATGCGGGCAGTCCAACCCGCCGCTCCATTTCGTCGGCCAGTGGCGAGTCGCAAAAGGCAGGCACATTGGGCGGATCAACGACGAGACCACGCCACGGATCCACGGGTCCCATGGACGATATGCCGATAGCTACAAGACGATCCCGAACGTCCGCCGGGAGAGCGTCTCGGACGCCGCACAGCGTCTCGGCGCAGGCCCGGAAGATCGCCTCCTCGCCGCTCTCCACGGGAGTGGCCGCGGCCCGTCGCTCAAGCCGCTCTCCGCCCGGGAGTACCGCCGTAGCCCGTATCTGGGTGCCGCCGAGGTCGAGGGCCAGCACGACCGCGTCGGGTGGCATCATGCCCATCGTTCCCGCCCGCACCCGAATACCCTCATCTCTTGGTCGCCTGTGGCGTCGACCCAGCCTCGTCGGAGAGTGGGCCACTTGGGCGCCGGAAAACAGGTCGCCTGACGGCCCATCGACGGCCCGCTTTGGCGGCCCCGGGTTCGTCTGAATGACCTCCGGTCTCCTCGGGATATAACTCACGCAGCGTGACATTTAGCGCGGCAGCCACGGGGACTCCGAGCAAGCCACCGAGAATTCCCCAGCTACTCAGACCGACTAGCACGGCGAAGATCGTGATGACCGGGTGGAGGTGGACGGCCCGGCCGATGACGAGCGGCATCACGATCTGATCCTCGATTTGGCGCACGACAAAGTACGCGGCGAGGACAACGATCGTCGTATCCATGCCGTGCGATGAGAACGCGACCGTGCCCGCCAGAGTCGCGGCAATCAGTGGTCCCACGAGCGGAATTATTTCGAGGAAGCCGCTCAATACCGCCAGCGTGAGGGCGTAGGGAATGTGCAGGATGGGACCCAGAATTACGTAAATCACGACCGCCACGAGGCCGATCAGGAGGAGCTGGCCTCGCAGCCAGCGTCCCAGCACCACGTGGATCCGCTGGCCCAGGCGGAGCGAGTCGGCGCGCCGTTCGCGGTCCAGGAAGCGCAGAGCGAACCGCCCAAAGCGCCCGCCGTCTAGTAGGAAGTAAAAGGTGATGATCAGGCACAGGATGACCTGGAGGCCAAGATTCACAGCCCGCTCCGCCACCTGGACCGCGCTGGCCGGCGAGTTGACCAGGCCAACCAGGGCATCCTTCATCTGCCTGGACAGATCGGCTACAGAAAGCTTATTGCCGAGTACGACGACTGTATCGCCGAAGAGCTTATGCATCCCCGAGCCTATGACATCGTGCCCTCCTGACGACAGCGCGGTCAGCTCCTTGTTGAGCCGTTCGGCAGCGATGAAGCCAAGCCCTCCAAGCACCGCCAGGACCAGCACGTAGCCGATCCCGATTACCGCAGCTTTGGGCAGTCGTGTCCGTCTCTGGATGCCGGACACGACGGGCGAGAAGGCGTACGCGAGGACACCGGCGACCACGAACGGGCCGATGATGCCGCGCGCCAGCCACAGCAGTAAAACCACCGCTGCGGCGAGGGCGACGAGACGAACGGTCTGATCGGACCAGCCCATCCCAAAGCGCTGCGGCGCAGCCATGCTGGGCGGCTGACTGGACCCAGGTCTTCCGGTCATTGCCGCTCCTCCATCAGGCCGCCTGGCGTTGGCTACTCAGCCATTCCGCAATAGCCTACCTCGCGACCATATTCGAGGAATCGGGAATCGGGAACCGGTAATCGGCCTCGTCAGCGCCGAATGGTACGCTCAGGTCGATGGACGATCAACCCAACGAGACCGACGCCGCCGACGCCCCGAATTCCTTCGGGGATTTGACCGCTGCGCTCGCGGACGAGGCCGTCAGGGGTCGGTACGGCGAACCCTGGGAGCACCTCGGCCCACTCGCAGACTCCGGCGAGGCTGAGGGCGAGGTTTTGGACGCGGGTGCGGACGAGAACGGCACCGCTTCGGGCGGTATCGTCGGCCACTTCCACAACGTGGCCGAGCCGTTCGCCGACCACATCGTCTCTCCGGTGGCCGGAGCGATCGGAACGATTATCGACGTGGCCAGCGCGGCCTGGGCCCTGGGGGAGTCCTTGATCGGGCGGCGCCTACAGCGCCAGGCCAGGGAGCCGCTCGTCAACTTGTACGAGGCTCACCCGGAGGCCAAGCTGGCCTCCCCACGCGAACTTGGCCTGCGGTTCGTGCCTGTGGAGGAAATTCTCGGCACGGCGGTGGCCGGAATAGCTCAACGCGGCGGCGACTTCCTGCCACTCAAGCCGTTCCGCGGCGAGAACTGGGAGGGGCGTTGGCAGCGCATACGAGACGCCAACGAGCGTCTGCAGCCGCTGCCGCCGGTCGATCTCATCAAGTTTAGCGGCGAGTACTGGGTCGTGGATGGTCACAACCGCGTCGCCGCCACCCTCTACGCCAATGGCGTGGGCCTCGATGCTATGGTCACCGAACTGGTACCGCTCGACGGCCAGACCAGCGAGTGGCCGACGAACCTGCTCTCCTACCTTGGCGAGGCCGGCGAGCTGCGAGCTGCCGCATCGGGCCGCAGGCCGGCGATGGGAATGCGCCAGACGGAGCAGGCGGTCGTCGAAACTGCCGTCCCGCCTGAGTCAGACGAGGATCCGAGAGCCGACCCTGACGCACCCCTCACTCCAGGTAGTGGCGGCCGGCCCCGCGGGGAGTTGCGCTGAGGTGACCCGACGTCTCACGCTCGAATGGCCCGACCCAGCCCCGTTCAGGGAGCGCAACGGCGCTTCGATCCGAATTCTGGCCGTTTCGGACGTTCTTGAGCCGACCCTCACAGATGCCCGCAACCGTGGCGCCCTCGCCCCGATTGACTTCATCGTCGGCTGCGGAGATCTCGACCATGACGACCTGGCTTTCGTCGCTGACGCCTTCGACGCCCCGCTCCTATACGTTCACGGCAACCACGACACCAACGAACGCTGGCGGGAGCGTCAGGAGTCCTGCCCCGAGCCCCTCCCATCGGCGGCCACTTGCCAACAGGCCGGCCTCTCAATCTCCGGACTGACGTGGCCCGGCGTTCGAGGCAAGGGCGGCCATCGCAGCGAGATTGCGGCCTGGAATCAGGCCGTGCGCCTGGCCACGAGACGTCTTGGCCGGCTGGAGCCACTCATCGTCTTGAGCCACGTGCCTCCGCTCGGCTCAGGAGACGTGGCCTCCGACGCCTACCACCGCGGTTTCAAGGGCTACCGCTGGCTGTTACAGCGCCTCGAGCCGGTCCTCTGGCTGCACGGCCACACGCCCCTGGCGGCCACGCGCGACTGGCAGGTCAAGGTGGGGCGGACCACGATAGTCAATGTCACCGGCGCGGTACTCGTCGAGCTAACTCCGCCCATGCCGGGAGCCAAACCGATTCGGCGGCTCGGCCTTCGGGCGGGGGCCAAATCGAACGTCAAGGGCGGAGCCGTCGAGATGAACGTCCGGCTGCAGGGGAGCCCGGACCTGCCGAAGGTGTCCGAGTCGGACCTATAGGGCCATTGGATCGGGAGCGTCGGGATCGACGTCCAGCTCGCGCATGGCGGCCTCGGCCTCAGCAGGTGGGAGCTTCCCGGCCCGAGCCAAGGCGCCGATTGTCGCCGCTGCGATGTGGGGCGCGTCTATCTCGAAGAAACGGCGCAGAGCCTCGCGAGTGTCCGAGCGGCCGAAGCCGTCCGTGCCAAGAACGACGCTCGAGGCCGGCAGCCACGGCGTCACGAGTCCCGGGTAGGCCCTGATCCAGTCTGTGGCGATGACGATCTGGCCACCCTCCGGCGGCAGGACCTGGGCCACATGCGGGACGCGCGGCGCCTGGCTCGGGTGGAGCCTGTTCCACCGGTCCGTGGCCAGCCCGTCCACGCGAAGCTGCTGAAATGAAGTGGCGCTGTATACCTCGGCCGGAATGCCGCGTTCGGCCAGGAGATCTCGGGCGGCCAGGACCTGCTGCAGGATGGAGCCACTGCCGACGAGCCTCACCGGACTGCCCTTGAACTTCGCCCCCTTGCCCAGGGCCGGCGCCTTGAGCAGCCGATAGATGCCCTTTGAGATCTGCTCGTCCGTCAGCCCGTCTGGACGCTTGGGCATAGAGAAGTTTTCGTTGTAGAGCGTGATGTAGTAGAAGACATCGGGCGATGTGCCATCGCTTGCGCCCTTGCCATACATGCGATCGATACCCTCGCGGATGATTGAGGCCAGCTCGTAGGCAAAGGCCGGATCGTAGGCCCGAATGTTGGGGATGACCGAGGCAAGCACGTGTGAGTGGCCATCGTCATGCTGCAAACCCTCGCCCGCCAGAGTGGTCCGGCCGGCGGTGGCGCCCATGACGAAGCCGCGACCACGCGCATCGGCCAGCGCCCAGAACTGGTCGCCCGTCCGCTGGAATCCGAACATCGAATAGAAGATGTAGAACGGGATGAGCGGCAACCCGTGAGTGGCGTAGGACGTGGCGGCGGCCTGAAGTGAAGCCACCGCTCCCGCCTCGGTGATTCCCTCCTCAAGGACCTGGCCGTCCTTGGCCTCGCGGTAGCTCAGGACCAGGTCCGAATCCACGGGCTCGTAGCGCTGGCCCATTGAGGCGTAGATGCCGACTTCCTTGAAAAGCGGGTCCAGGCCAAATGTGCGGGCTTCGTCCGGCACGATAGGCACCACTCGCGCCCCTATCTGCGGATCCCGGATCAGATTCCGCAGAAGCCGGCCGAAGGCCATCGTTGTGCTGACTGCCATCTCGGAGCCGGCGAAGAACTCAGCGTCCACCTCGGGTCGTGGCGCCGGAAGCGTCGCGGCACGGACCACGCGGCGCGGCACAAAGCCACCGAGAGCCCGTCGTCGTTCCAGCATGTACTGGATCTCCGGCGAGTCCGGCCCGGGGTGGTAGTAGGGCGCGTCGTGAAGCGCGGCGTCTGGGATGGGCAGCTCGAGTCGATCTCGGAAGATGCGCAGCTCGGCCTCGGAGAGCTTCTTGGCCTGGTGGGTGATGTTGCGAGCCTCGACGCCCGGACCAAGTGCCCAGCCCTTGGTCGTCTTAGCCAACACAACGGTCGGTGCGCCGACGTGCTCGGTCGCGGCGCGGTATGCGGCGTAGACCTTGCGGTAGTCGTGGCCGCCGCGTCGGAGCCGGGCCAGTTCGTCGTCGGAGAGATTCTCGGCGAGCCGCTGGAGACGCGCGTCCGGGCCGAAGAAGTGCTCCCGAATATAGGCCCCGCCCGCCACCGAGTACTTCTGGAACGCGCCGTCGACGGTCTCGTTCATCTTGTTGACGAGAACACCCTCGACGTCACGGGCGAGCAGGTCGTCCCACTCGCGGGCCCAGACAACCTTGATCACATTCCAGCCGGCGCCGCGGAAAAGCCCTTCCAGCTCCTGGATGATCTTGCCGTTACCGCGGACCGGACCGTCAAGGCGCTGCAGATTGCAGTTGACGACGAAGGTCAGGTTGTCGAGGCCTTCGCGAGCAGCCATGGACAGTGCGGTCACGGCCTCGGGCTCGTCCATCTCACCGTCGCCGAGGAAGGCCCAGACCCGGCTTGCCGAGGTGTCGGCCAGGCCTCGATTGGCCAGGTAGCGGTTCAGGCGGGCCTGATAGATCGCGGAGATGGGGCCGATGCCCATCGATACGGTCGGAAATTCCCAGAAGTCCGGCTGGGTGCGAGGGTGGGGGTAGCTCGGCAGGCCGGCTCCCGAGAGAGCCTCCTGACGGAAGTGGTCGAGATTCTCCTCAGTGAGACGCCCCTCCAGGAAGGCTCGGGCGTAGATGCCCGGGGCGGCGTGGCCCTGGAAGAAGATCTGATCACCGGAACCACCGTCGTCCTTGCCCTTGAAGAAGTGATTGAAGCCCACCTCGTACAGCGTGGCGGCGCTGGCGTATGTCGCCAGATGGCCGCCTATTCCGGGTGCTCGGTTGTTGGCCCGTAGGACCATGGCCACCGCATTCCACCGAATGAGCCGTCGGATGCGTCGCTCAATGTCCTCGTCGCCGGGGAAAAAAGGCTCCTGCTCGGGGCTAATGGTGTTGATGTAGCGGGTCTGGGTCAGTGGCGGAAGGCCGACGCGAAGTTGGCGCGCCCTCTTGAGAATCTTGAATAGCAGGAAGCGGGCGCGCTCATCACCCTCCTGGCTGTGGACCTGGTCGAGGGCATCGAGCCATTCCCGGGTCTCGGACGGGTCGATATCAGGCAGCTGGTGCTTGAACTCGTCGAAGTACATCGCTCGTCATTTCTCCGGATGAGGCAGAAGGCGCCCGCGGCGGGCCGGAACCCGGTCGACCTAGCCAGCAGGGTAGCCTATCGATCGCGCCGGCGAGTGTGTGGCAATGAGTTGGGCCGCCCAATGGGCATGCCCGGGGTAGGACCGCACCCGGCCGGTTGAATGGCGCATTGCATCGATACCGCCATGGGGGTACAAAGGCCACCTGACGGCGAAGGCGCCGCACGCACCCAGATGGAGGTTCGCCGCACGTGACAGGCAGCTGGAGGTCACCGCACGACGCTCCTTGGGCGGTCGACGATCGCGCGGCTCGGTACGATCCGCTCGTCGCGCTCGTCGTTGTGGACGTGCAGAACGACTTTGCCGACTCGCGCGGAAGCCTCTCGGTCCGGGGCGGCAGCGAGATTGTGCCACTCGTCAACAAGGAGATAGAACTGGCCCTCGCCGCCGGCGCGGCGGTCGTCTACACCGGCGACTGGCACCCGGCACACACTCCCCACTTCGCGCCGGACGGCGGCATCTGGCCGGTCCACTGCGTTCAGAACACCTGGGGCGCGGAGTTGCATCCGGACCTCAGCGTGAGCGGCCCGGTCATACACAAGGGTGCGCACGGCGAAGACGGCTACTCGGGCTTCTCGATGCGAAACCCGGCCGGCGGATTGCCCATTCCGACCGAGCTGGATGCCACGATCTCAGCCGGCGGCGCAAGGCGACTGGTGGTGGTTGGACTGGCCACCGACTACTGCGTCAAGGCCACCGCCCTGGACGGCGTTCGATTGGGTTACGAGACGGCCGTTCTACTCGACTGCGCCCGGGCGGTTGACCTCGAGCCAGGCGATGGCGATCTGGCGCTCGACGAGATGGCCGCGTCTGGGGTCACGCTGGTCGGCCTGAGGACTCCCGCTCGCTGAAAGGCGCCGAGCGTGTGGTGGCGCCCGGCGCGCCTGGGCAGCCAGGTTGGACGTGGCCAAGCCAGTGGCCGCTAATGTTGGCCGATGCAACTCCATCTCGTCGACGCCACGTACGAGCTATTCCGCTCCTACTACGCGCCCCGACCGGCCACGCTGGCGCCGGACGGCCGGAGCGTTGGCGCGGTCGTGGGGCTGCTCTACTCCCTCCTGACGTTGCTTCGCGACGAGGGCGCGACTCACGTTGGCTGCGCCACGGACCACGTCATCCGGTCCTTTCGCAACGACCTCTACCCGAGCTACAAAACAGATGCCGGCGTCCCGAGAGAATTGCTGGACCAGTTCGAGCTGGCCGAGCGGGCTATGGAGTCGATGGGCCTGGTGGTCTGGCCGATGGTCGAATTCGAGGCCGACGATGCGCTTGCAACGGCCGCTGCGCGATGGGCAGAGTCGCCGGGCGTCGAGCGCACACACATTTGCACACCGGACAAGGATTTGGCCCAGTGCGTCCGCACGGACCGAGTGGTAATGCGCGATCGGCTCCGCGACCGCACTTTCGACGAAGCCGGGGTGGCCGCTCGCTGGGGAGTGGCGCCGACATCCATCCCCGACTACCTCGCCCTCGTCGGCGATTCGGCCGACGGTTTCCCGGGGCTGCCGGGCTGGGGGGCCAAGTCGGCGGCGGCCGTCCTGGCTCGGTTCGGACATTTGGAGGCAATCCCCGGCGATCCCGGTGAGTGGCACGTGGACGTCCGCTCACCTGCCGCTCTCAACGCGTCGTTGCGCGCGCAGTGGCAGGACGCGCTGTTGTTCCGCCGCCTGGCTACGCTGCGGGTGGATGCTCCCCTGCCCCAGCGCGATCCCGACGAGCTGCTCTGGCGTGGCGCGCGCCGAACGGCGTTCCTGGCGCTGTGCGACGAACTCGGCCAGCCGCGTCTGGCGGAGCGGCCGCATATGTGGCAGGGCTAGCTGAACATCGCCAACATGGCGGCGTGGTGGGCCGGCGACGCCGCCAGGCACGACCACTTTTTGGCCGGGTAGGCAAGGTCGAACCAGGGCTTGCCGTCGAGCGTGGTGACGCGGGCGCCGGCCCGCTCGGCGATGAGCCCGGCCGCGGCCACGTCCCAGGCGGATAGCCCGGCGCTCTGAGCGTAGACGTCGAATCGGCCGCAGCCTACGTACGCGAGCGTCAGCGAGGCGGAGCCCATGGAGCGGTGCGCCCGGATCATCTTGAGCGCCGCGTGACGCCTGCGAGCGGTTCCTCGGCCACCGACGGCGAGCGTCACGACCAAGTCCGCAAGGAGCTCCTTCCGGCCGACCGCGATTGGTTGACCGTTTCGGAGCGACGGCCCATCGATGGCGCCCGCGAACGTCTCGTCGCGGGTCGGATCGTAGACCACGCCGACAACCGGTCGGCCATCGGCCACCAAAGCGATCGAGATGCAGAAGAACGGAATTCCGTTGGCGTAATTGACGGTTCCGTCAAGCGGGTCGACGATCCAGACGCGCCCGGAACTGGCGCCGATATGTGCGACCTCGCCAATCTCCTCAGCGTAGAAGGAGTCACTCGGATAGCGGTCCGCGACCGCGAGCCGCACCAGGTCCTCACAGAGGTGATCGACCTCAGTAACGACGTCACGCGGTCCTTTGGCCCGGATCGCCTCCAGTCGCTCGTAGCGCTCCATCTGGATTCGGCCGGCCTCATGGGCCA
>JAYUDR010000065.1:0-2347 GCA_043739665.1 Chloroflexota bacterium | reverse complement strand
CCACTCCCGCTTCGATCGCATCCGCCGCGGCCAGCGTGTCGGCGTACAGGGCGCGGGCCCTGGCACGGCCGGCCGGGCCCGGATCGTCAAGACGGTCGATCCCTTGCTCGTAGCCGAGCACCGTTGCCGTGATCGGCGAAAGATCGAGAATGCCGTTCCAGAAACGATCGGAGAGAGAGTTGACCGCGTCCCCCGCGGCGCTGACCTCGTGCACGGGTGCCTCCAATGATTCGACAGCGACGCCGTGGTTTCCAGGTTACCCCTAACGGCCTCAGGAGCCGAATAACGGCAACTGCTCCCCCGCCGCATCGGCGGCCGCATCCAGGCCCAGGTAAGGCTCCAGATCACCCAGAGTCGCTTCCGCCATGGCAGCGAACTCCGCCAGGTGGTTCCATTTGATGAAGTGCCAGTTCCGATCGGCCACGGCCTTGCGCAGCAACGGCGAGCGGGCCAGCTTGAACTGAACGAGTTGCGCCCTCTCCGACGGAATGACGAGGAAGCGGACCACCTTGTCGTCGGCGGGGTAGCGGGCGTGTCGGACCAACAAGGGCTCGCCCAGCATCGCCGTCCACTCAACCTCGAACAGGAAGGTCGCCTTGCGACGGACGTACCAGGCGCAGTCGACTTGCTCCAGTTCACCCTCAGGAGCCCAAGTGATCAGGGGCAGGTGGACCTCGCGCTCGGCGTCGTCGAGCCAGGCGGATAGCGGCCGACCATCGACGCGTCGAGTCTGCTGCCGCTTGCCAATCCAGACCCTCATGCCCAGGCGGTGGCCGATCTCCGCCAGACTGGCGATGACGGCATCGTGATCTGCCGAGCGGGCCTCAAGCCGGTCCAGCCCGATCACCGCTTCCGGCGTGCTCGTGGGCGACAGGTAGCTCTTGAGGCAGGCTTCGATGAGCGCGCCGTCGGGCACCTCGTGGCCCTTGAACAGGGCCGCGGTGCGATCGATTGCGGCTCGCTCCGTCAGATGGCCTGCCGACGAGAGCAGCGAGAAAACCGCCCACTCGACGCGATCCACAAGGGGCTGGGCCGCTCGGTTTCGGTCGTCGTCAGAGGCCAGCCAGTATTGGCCGGGCTCGATCTGGCGGATGCGGCGGTTGTTGGGCCGGTCGAGCTCGGCGCGTATGAGGTCCAGCAACTGCTCCACGGGACTCACGCCCGGCGCGGCATCCCCAGCAGACGCACGGTCGCTCGGCGATGTCCCGCCGCGAACTCCCTTCTGCGGAGTGGCTGCGCCTTCCACCCAGGCCGACCAGCCGTCGTCGGCTCGAGGCGGGCGCAGGTCCCGGGCCAGTCGAGCCAGCTGCCCGGACCTGTCGAGGCCGATCAGGAGATCGCCCAGCAGATGATCGAAGGAGGCCGGCTCGCCGCGGGCCTTGAGTAATTCCACGGCCGTGTCGGTGACGGTCTGGGCCGCCGCCCCCGCCCGGAACGGTCCGTCGTCCAGCTTCTCCGGCGGTGCGAAGACACCCCGGCCAAGGATCGTTCCCGGATCGCCCGCCCCGCCTGCAACCGGCGGCAACGGCCGGTTGGCGCGGGTCCGAGCCCCGGGCGCCATAACGCCGCTCGGCAGAACGTAGTGGACTATGCCGGCCGAGTCCTCCCCGCCTCGACGCAGCCGGGCGTCTACAAGCCGGCAGCCGGCAGCCGCTCCCCCGAGCGCCGCCGCCACAAGAGTGGCCGGCTCGGCGTCGTCGAGCATAATCACGGCCCGGCCGTTCTGGGCCAGAGCCGGCGTGGCGAGCGCCAACGACCGTCCGATCGAATGGGCCAGATCCGTGGCCTCCTCGCTGGGAGTCAGCTTTGTGGCGGGCCCGAAGAGGTCCTCATACGGCAGCATCAATACGGCCGCTGCCCCGAAGACCCAGCCGGTGCCGTGATATGAGGCGGCCAGACGTTCCGGGGTCAGGCGCAGCTGAGGCTGACCGAGCAAAAGTCGGACCCGCGAGGCCGAGCCAGAGTGAGCCATGCGATCGCCGTGCAGGCCGAGACGGCGCAGCGAGGCCGGGGTAGTCTCGATTACGGTCACGTTGGCGGTGCCGCTCTCCAACGCAGCCAGGTCAACGCCCAGCCGCGCCAGGGCAGCGCGAGGTGTCCCGGTGTCAAGCCGCTGTACAAACGCCTTGACGAGCTTGAGGCTGGCCTCGAATGCCTGCCAGGGGTTGAGTTCGCGCCACTCGTGGGCCGCCGGCCGCTTAAGGACCCCATTGGTGATGCGCAACGGCGCCGGGCGGCTATGGCCGGTGTTGAGCCGGCTTGCCAGGATGACCGAGTGCAGGAAGGCCAGCCGCAGGGCGCCGGTGGTGGACCCCACCCGATCTTCATTGTCGATGCGGTTCAGGAT
>JAYUDR010000064.1:0-6236 GCA_043739665.1 Chloroflexota bacterium | reverse complement strand
GGAACTGCTCCAGGAAACGCAGGTCGTTCTCCAGGTAGTAGCGCAGGTCCGGAACGGAGTGGCGCAAGTTGCTGATGCGTTCGACGCCCATGCCGAAGGCAAAGCCCTGGTACTTCTCCGGGTCTATGCCGCCGTACTGGAGCACGACCGGGTGAACCATGCCCGCGCCGAGGATCGTCATCCAGCCCGACTTGGAGCAGGCCGGGCAGCCAACACCGCCGCACACAACGCACTCGACGTCGAAGGCCACGGACGGCTCGGTGAACGGGTAGTAGCCGGGCCGGAAGCGCGTCTTACGCGGTCCGAACAAGGCGTGGGCGAATTCGTCGAGGAGGCCCTTCAAGTCCGCCATAGAGGTGCCTTCGTCGACCATCAAGCCCTCGACCTGGAAGAACTCGAAGCCATGGCTCGCGTCCACGGCTTCGTAGCGGAAGCAGCGGCCCGGCAGCAGGGCTCGGATAGGGGGCTTCGTTGACTGCATCACTCGGATCTGACCCGGACTCGTGTGCGTTCGCAACAGATGCCCTGGGATGTCCACGTACAGGGTGTCCCACAAGTCGCGCGCCGGATGGTCTGGGGCGATGTTGAGCATCTGGAAGTTGGTCAGGTCGTCCTCGACCTCCGGCCCCTCGTAAATCACGAAGCCGAACTGTCCAAAGACCTCCGCGATGGCAGCGATCGTCTCTGGGATGGGATGCAGCGTGCCGCGGGCGATAGCGCGGCCCGGCAGCGTCACATCCACCTTTTCGGCAAGCAGACGTTGGGCTTGGACTGTAGCGTGGAGTTCCGTGCCGCGCGCCATCAGGGCGCCCTTGACCGCCTCGCCCACCTCGTTGGCGATGGCACCGACACGTGGTCGATCCTCTGCCGGGAGCGCCCCAATACCGCGCAGCACGGCTGTCAGGTCTCCCTTTTTGCCGAGATACTGGATCTGGAGCTGCTCCAGGGCGACTGGATCGGCCGCCGCCGCTATCTCCTTCAGCGCCCGCGCCTGGAGTTCTCGAAGATCGGCGCTCAGGGTTTCGAAGTCCACGCTGGGTACCTCACTGAGTTGCGGGCTCGGCCCGCCTACATCCTGCCGAGAATCTAGAACCCCCGACCCTGAGTCTCCCCTCCCGGGAGACTCTGACGTCCCTGCGGGGGGCCCTTTGCATCCCGCTTTGAGACGCCCGCCGCCGGACGGAAGGCGAGGACGAGTCGAGGGTTCGCGGCACCAACCGTCGCCGGCTGGAAACTTCTTTAGGCGTTGCCGGCGAGTGCGGCGATCTCGGCAAAAGCCTTCGAATCGCGAATGGCGAGATCGGCCAGTATCTTGCGGTCAATCTCAATCTTGGCAGCCTTGAGGCCGTTGATCAGCTTGCCGTAGGTCAGACCGTTCAGCCGGGCCGCAGCGTTGATACGGATGATCCACAGCCGACGCATCTGGCGCTTGCGCTGCTTACGGTCTCTGGTCGCATAGGCCAGCGCGTGCAGAGCCGACTCACGCGCTCGTCTGACGAGCTTGGAGTTGGTACCAGTGCGGCCTTCGGCTTCGTTGAGTAGTCGCTTGTGACGGTGGTGGGCGGTTACGCCCCGCTTAACGCGTGCCATCGAGGATCAAACTCCCAGGTACGGCAGCAGGCGGCGGACCTGATCGAGCGACTCGCCTGTCACGAGCGCCTTGCCGTCATAGCGGCGAGTCCTTCGCGACGACTTCAACTCGAGGTGGTGGCCACGCCACGACTTGACACGGATTGCCTTGCCACCGCCGGTGACCCCGATTCGCTTCTGGGTCCCTTTGTGGCTCTTCATCTTGGGCACAGGTTCACTCTCCAGTAGACGCCGGGCCGGCTTTCCGACTCGGGCTTCGGCTTACCGGCGAGGCCGGCTTTGCCACTTTCGGTTTTGGCGCGGTAGCGATCTCGGCAGGCACCTCGCCGACAGGAGCCGCTTCTGCAGGCACCTCGCCGGCATCGTGGGTGTGCGCCTTGGCCGCTGCCGCCGCGGTGGGTTCGTGCGACTTTGGCTTGTGGGTAGAGGCGACGCTAATGTGCATCGACTTGCCCTCGAGCAGCGGAGCCCGCTCGACGACGCCATGCTCCTTGATCTTGTCCGCGAATTTGTCCAGTAGATCGCGCCCGATCTGGGGGTGGGTCAATTCACGACCCCGAAACTGGACGGCAATCTTAACTCGATCGCCGTCTTCCAGGAACTCGATGGCCCGCCGGACCTTTGTATCGAAGTCTCCCACGCCGATTTTCGGCTTGAGACGAACTTCCTTGAAGGTGACGGAGCGCTGCTTTCGCTTCGCTTCCTTCTCACGTTTGGTCAGCTCGTACTTGTACTGACCAAAGTCGAGGAATCGCGCCACGGGGGGAATAGCAAGCGGTGCGACTTCCACCAGGTCGAGCCCCCGCTCCTGCGCAAGCCGCAAGGCGTCGGCCGTTCGCATGACACCCAGCTGGCTACCGTCTTCATCGACGATCCGAAGCTCGAAGACACGGATCATCTGATTGATGCGCAGGTCTCGGCTAATGGCGAACCCCTTCTTTACGTATTCCGGTTGCCGGCGTTTGGAGGCTTCTGGGCTCCGAAAAGCAGACGAGCGGCCTTACGCGGCGCACGACTGCACCGGGCGGTCGCCCGCGGGACTATATCACAGGGATTTCGGGGGCGGCAAACGCCCGGGACGGGCGGTTCAATCGCGTTTTCGGTCCTTGAGTAATGCCTGTTATGGGCGGCGAGCCGCGGTTTCCTCTGCCAAACGGTCGATGAAGGCGGCCCAGGGCACGCCGTTCTCCTGCTCCCCTGCCCGATTGCGGATGGCGACCGTCCTAGCCTCGATCTCGCGATCACCCAGGACAAGCATGTACGGCACCTTCTGCTCTTGAGCCAGCCGGATCTTGTTCTGCATGCGGCTGTCGGAACCGTCTACCTCGACGCGCAACCCGCGCTTCGTGATCAGCTCAGCGAGTTCGTTGGCGCCACTGATATGGCGATCCGCGATCGGGATGACGACCACCTGAACCGGGGCACACCAGACTGGGAACGCCCCGGCAAAGTGCTCAATCAGGACGCCGATGAACCGCTCCAGCGAGCCGTAAATAGCGCGGTGGATCGTCATCGGCCGGACGGCCTGGCCGTTCTCGTCAATGTAAGTGCAGTCGAACCGCTCGGGCAACATCACCAGGTCAACCTGGATCGTCGCCGTCTGCCATTCGCGGCCGAGCGCGTCCTCGATCTGGATATCGATCTTGGGCGCGTAGAAGGCGCCGTCCTTGGGCTTGATGCGGTAGGGCTTGCCGAGCGAATCCAAGGCGGCCTTGATCTGCGTTTCGGCCTTTTCCCACAGTTCCGGATCCCCGAGAGCCTTGTCCGGCCTGGTGCCGAAGGTAAAGCGTGGCTCCATCCCGAACCAGCCGTAGACCTCGTACACCTCGCCCAGAAGTGCCTTGATCTCGTCCTGGAGCTGGTCTGGGCGAACGTAGATGTGGGCGTCGTCCTGGACGAAATGCCGGACGCGTGTCAGGCCCGAGAGCGTCCCTGAGCGCTCGTTCCGATGCAGCCGGCCGAACTCCGAGTAGCGCAGCGGTAGGTCCCGATATGAGCGCAGCTTGCTCTTGTAGATGAACGTGCTCTCGGGGCAGTTCATCGGCTTGAGGCTGAAGGTCTGGCCCTCGGATTCGAGCACGAACATGCCGTCCTGGTAGTTGGCCCAATGGCCCGACTGCTCCCACAGCTTCTTGTGGACGAGCATGGGCGTCGAGATCTCCTGGTAGCCGCGCCGGTCCTGGACCTCGCGGATGGCGGTTTCGAGGGTTCGCCACAGGCGCTGACCTTTGGGGTGCCAGAAGGCCGAGCCGGGGCTGACGTCGTGGAAGCTGAATAGGTCCAGCTGAACGCCTAGACGGCGATGATCGCGGCGCTTGGCTTCTTCGCGACGCATGAGGTAGCCGTCAAGCTCCTCTTGCGTCGACCAGACCGTGCCGTAGATGCGCTGGAGCATCGGCCGTTTCTCGGAGCCCCGCCAGTACGCACCGGCCACGGACATGAGCTTGAAGGGGCCGATCGCCCCAGTGCTGGCGACGTGAGGACCCTTGCACAGGTCGACAAACGGCCCATGCTCGAAGGTCGAAATTAGCGGCAGGGACGTGCCAGCCTCTTTTGCGCCCGTGGCCAGGTCGTCGAGAATCTCGACCTTGAACTGCTGATTGCGGGCCTCGAAGTAGGCGCGACCCTCCTCGAACGGGAACTCTGTGCGGACGAAGGGGTGGTCGGCGCCAATCGAGGCACGCATGGCCGCCTCGACGGCGGCAAGGTCATCCGGGGTCAGCGGGCGAGGCAGCAGGAAGTCGTAGTAAAAGCCGTCATCGATGGATGGACCGATGCCGAGTTGGGCGTCGGGGAACATTCCAATGACAGCCTCGGCCATCACGTGCGCAGCCGAGTGACGCATAGCGTCGATCTCGGTGTGAGCCCCAGCATCGAGAAGTTCTTCTACAGAGCCACGCAGGACAGCCTCGAAGTAGTCCTCAGTGGGCGGCGCCGCCGGGCTCGCTTGGGCTCCACTCTTCTCGTCCGCACTCATCAACGTCTCTCCTGGCTCGTTCGTTCTCGGTCCGGCCGATGTGGAGTTGATCAGCGCCGCTGACGTGCGCCGCCCCGAGTCGCCTTCGGCGACCAGTCGCCCACGGCGACGGGTCATCAGCGGTGACTTTCATGGTGGGCGGTAGAGGACTTGAACCTCTGGCCTCATGCATGTCAAGCATGCGCTCTAACCAACTGAGCTAACCGCCCGAGTGCGCGCCGCATCATATCGCATCGGCGCGAGGTGATGTCGTGACCCACTCCAGCCCCGCGGCCACGATCTGCGACGGCACAGATAGAACTCGTGCGAGAACGTGTCGACACCCCTTTGAGCGTGGTCAGGACATCCAGGCCTGGCCTCTCGTGTTGGTGATGGGCGCCGGGGCATCGAACGCCAGCGACCACGCGGATCCGCTTGTCGTGTAGCCGATTTCGTGGATATTGCCGACGCGTCCGTCAGCCGACACGGTACCGGAGAGCATCGCCAGATGAGTGCCGTTTTTGTCGAGTGCAAGTCCCCAGATGACGCTAGAGGCGGCGGCGCTGGCGATCCTCTGAGGTTGCACTCCAGCGATCCAGTCCGACACCGGCGCCACGAAGATGTCCCCTTCTGTCGCGGCCACAAGGGTCATTCTGTCGGCCGAGACTGCGAAGGCGCTAATTCCTCCGATGGTGGTGATCGGTGTCACGGTGGCGGCTACCGTGTCGATTACGGCCAGCCGGGACACCTGCTGTTTGTCTGTACTCATGACGAGGAGTCTCGAGTCGTCGAGCCAGGCGATGAGTGGCGTGAAGGATTGGGTCGGCGCGGGCTGCAGGACCGTGACCGCTCCATCAGCCGAGGCGACAGCGTAGGCGACGCTGCCGCCATCTGACGTGACCAGGGCTAGCTTGCCGCCGGGAGCGCGATCGATGGCCACTACCGGGGCAGACGGAGCCACACCGGGCCATTTGAGTCTGATCGTGCCAGTCGCTCGCGTCAGGTCCGCGGAAGATCGCAGCTCAACACTCTGTCCGGCCACGACAACAGCGCCATCCGATGTCCGCGCAACCGCTGTGGCTCCCGGTGTGGCACCAACGGCCGTCCATTTATCTGGTGCCTGAAACCGCCACAGCCCGATCCCGCCCTGCACGCCGTCGGCCATGACGATCACCGAGGCCGAGGGCGAAGATGGGTCGAGCGAGCGGCCCCCAGCGCTGCTGGGCGAGGATCCTGCGGGCGAGGCTCCTGCTGGCGAGGCTCCTGCTGGCGAGGCTCCTGCGGGCGAGGCTGACGAGGTCGCACAGCCAGCCCCGATCAGCGCGACCGCGGCAATCGCCGCAACAAGTCTTCCGCCACTTCCCATTCCGATCTCTCCCTTTGATTTGAGGTAAGGCCCTGTGGCCGCCACGACGACGGCCACAGGCGCCTGTAAGTGAATTCGCCTGGACTACTCGACTACGTCGCCGCCGATCACGGTTCCGCTGCCGGCATCCACGTACAGAGTGATGAGCCGGATGTAATCCGCCGCTTCTCCCGTGGGCTTGACGTTGACAACCCACGACAGTCGGTACGGGGCCGGGGCGGCGTTGAGTTTGCTGGCATCAAACGCGGCGTTTGGGCCAACCCACTCAAGGTTCATGTCCGTGACTGTGTACCGGACGCCACCCTTGCCGGACCACTGGTCCAG
>JAYUDR010000063.1:0-14823 GCA_043739665.1 Chloroflexota bacterium | reverse complement strand
CTGGACCTTCTATGGAGACGTCTTGCCGGGCGCCGTGGGCCCGATCGTCTTTCTGATCGCCCTCGCTGGATTGGCCTACGCAGTTCGGCGCGGACGCTGGGAAGATCGGCTCCTCATCTGCTGGGTCGCCGTTCCGGTCGCCTTCTTCGAACTCTGGCCGGTCAAGGGCTACCAGTATCTGCTGCCGATCGCCCCGGCCATCGCAATCCTTCTCGGCCTGGCCTTCGATCGGGCGTTTGCGCGCGCGGCGGCGGCAGCCAAGAAGTCCGAGTCGGCAGCCGAACAGCCGGCTGACGAACCCAAGGCCTCAGGCGAGCGGAGCTACCACATGTTCAATCCGGGGCTGCCGTCGTTCCTGAAGGACCTTCGACCGCCTCGATTCTTCACCAAATACGCAGCCGCCGCTCTCTTGGTGATCACCATAGCCAGTATCGGCGCCGCCTCCGTGGAGGCGGTCAGCACCACCTCCATGAGCGGCTCCCTAGCGGGCACCGGCGGCATGCCCGGTGGCCGCGATGCTGGCCTCTGGATCCGGGAGAACGTGCCCGAGGGCGGCGTCTTCCTGACCACCGGCCCCACCATGGCCAACATCGTCGAGTACTACGGCCAGCGACGCGCATATGGCCTGTCGGTCAGCCCCAATCCGTTGCGCCGAAACCCCGCTTACGACCCGATCGTCAATCCGGATCGGGCCCTGCAGTTGAACCAGATCCAGTACATCGCCACCGACGTCTGGTCCGCTCAGCGGTCGCCCTACTTCGACGGCAAGGTGCGGAGCTACGTTTCGCGCTACCACGGAGTACTTGTCTATCAGCAATCCGCCGACGTGCGCGACTCATCGGGCCACGTTTCAACCCAAGTCGTTATCCAGATCTACGAGGTTCGGCCGTGAAGCGCTTCCTCGGCCCATTTTCAATCCCGCGGAGCCGTTTGCGCCTCGCTCGCGCGGCCGGCCTGGCCGCGGCCGTAGGCCTGTTGCTTGCACCTCTGGCCATGGCCGGGCCGGCGGCTGCCGCCGACAAGCAAATCCAGCACGTGGTCTTCCTGATGCAGGAGAACCACACCTTCGACAACTACTTCTCGTCCTTCCCGGGCGTAGACCAGCCACCAGACAACCTGTGTGTTCCCAACTGGGTGCCCACGCCCAGCCCCAACCCAACTCCGACCAAAAGTGTGGAGCCAAGCCCGAGCAAGGCCGCCTCGCCCAGTCCGGTTTCCAAGTCGAAGGCCACTCCGAGCCCGACACCGAGCCCCACTGCGCCTCCGTCGGCCAGCACTTGCTATCCCAGGTTCCACCTCTCGAGTCATCGAACGGTTGACCTCAACCACAGTGCCATTGCGGCCGTACGGGCCTACGACGGCGGCCTTATGGATGGCTTCTCGGCCGCCCAGCTTACTTACAACCTGCCCACTGACCTCGCCATGGGCTACTACGACAGCACCGACCTGCCGCTCTACTACAACCTGGCTCACGACTACGTCCTGGGCCAGCGCTTCTTCAGCTCCGCCTGGGGCTCCAGCGAAATCAATCACATGTACTCGCTCGCCGCTCGTTCTGGCGGCGCCGTGCCAACGGCCGGCTACGACTTCCCGACTATCTTCGACCGTCTCCAGAGTGCCGGCGTCTCGTGGAAGTTCTACGTCCAGAACTACGACCCCACGATCACCTTCCGAAACCACAACTACAACTCGAGCAAGGAGTCTCAGCTGATCTGGGCCCCGCTGCTGAATTTCGCCCGCTTCGTGGACGACCCGAAGCTCTCCTCGCACATCGTCGATCTGAATCAGTACTACACGGACCTTCAGTCCGGGCAGCTCCCCGCTGTCGCGTACCTGGTCCCGAGCGGCCTCTCCGAGCACCCGCCCGGAGACATCACGGTCGGCCAGTCGTTCGGCGTGACGACGGTCACTTCCCTGATGCGCAGTTCGGCCTGGGACAGCAGCCTTTCAGTGATCACCTGGGACGACTGGGGCGGCTGGTACGACCACGTAGCTCCGCCCGCGGTGGATGCCGATGGCTACGGCTTCCGGGTTCCGGCGATCTTCGTTTCGCCATATGCCCGGAGCGGCACGATCGACAACACCACCTACGACTTCACATCGATCCTCAAGTTCATCGAGGACAACTGGTCACTGCCGCCGCTGACGGCCCGAGATGCAACGGCCAACAGCATTGCCAACGCCCTGGACCTGAGCCGCCCGGCAGCGGCTCCGGTCTTCCCCGCGCAGGTCTTCCAGGCACCGCCGCCCTTGGATACCCACAACCGGTCCCTTCTGATAGCCATCTACGCCGCTATCGTCGCCTTTGCGGTCATATGCGGCGCATTCCTATTCCGGCCCTGGCTGCGCCAGGCAGCCAGGCAAACGTGAGGTGCCGCATGTATTCGCTTTCTAAACGCCTGCCCTCGCGGCGCAGGCTGGCCACTCTTGCGGCCGCGTTCTCTGTGGCTGGGGCCGTTGCCCTGGCCCTGGCGCCGGCATCCTTGGCTGCCTTCACCCCGCCCGCCGCCCCGGTTCAGCCGGTTCTGCAGGTCCGAGCCGCGACAATTCCAACGCTCGCAACCGCGGTGACCGTCGAAGTCCCAACCGGGAGCGTCATCGGCCAGGACGTTACCGTTTTGGCCCAGCTGAAGACGCGGGCCGGACAGGTGCTTGCCGGCGAGCACATCACGTTGCAAGTCGATGGCGCGCCGCTGCGCGCGGACAAGACGGACGCCCAAGGAAAGATTCAGTTCGTCATTCAGGGCAAGAAGCTGAACGAGGCACGGGCCTTCCCCATCGTTGTAGTCTTCGGTGGTTCGCATGGACTGGCCGCGTCGTTTGCCAACGCGACCCTCACCATCCTGTCGGCGGCGATCCAGATCCAGACGGTACCGCCCCTTCCGAACCTGCGGTTTTCGCTGGGTACGGAGACCGCCCTCACGGGCCCGGACGGCGTCGCCGCCCTGCCGGTTCCAAAGTCAGGGACCTACGAGCTGACGGCCGATCTCAACGCTGACACCTCACCCTCGGCCACGGTCAAGGCCAGCTTCGTGCGCTGGTTGGACAACATTTTCTCGGCCAACAGAACGATCGACGTGACTGGACCGGCTACCTACGTCGTCGGCTTGAAGGTGGCGTATCGAGCCACGATCAAGTACGTCGACCTGGATGGCAAGCCGGTTGATCCCACGCTCGTCGACCAGGCCGAGTTCAGTACTGGCACAGGCACGAACGACGTCGTCCTCAACTCCCAAACGGGCGCCAAAGACGTGTGGTGGACGGCTGCCACATCCGTCCGGGTCAGTACTTTCCTCAAGCCATCCCCGACCACCTATAGAGCCTTGTCGGCCAAGATCCACGGGGCCGAGGTAGTGAATCGCGGTCAGCAAGCCTGGACCCCGAGCGAGGACGGAGTCTGGACGATCCAGCTCCTGCTCTACGGCATGACAGTCCAGACCCGTGACGCCGTCTTTGGGACGCCAGTCGCCGGCCAGCTCACACTCGTCTATCCAGACGGAGCCAAGATCCAACAACCCGTGGCTGGGGACGGCAAAGTCTCGTTCGCAAACCTGCCGCGGGGCCAGTACCAGCTGCAGTTGAGCCCATCCGCATTCTCGCCGCCATCGCCGGTCGCCCTGTCGAAGGTCCAGGACGCAACGCTGAGAATCGTGACCTACCAGGACATCGGTCTGGCCGTGGGGCTGGCGATCACGGTAATCGTGGTGCTGGCCGTGATCGGGCGCTGGGCGATCATCACGGCCCGCGTCCGTCGGCGCCGTGGTGCCCCCGTACCGGTTTCTCAGTAGCGCAGGTGCCACCAATGAACCGCACACGAAGAGTTGGCCGGGGCCTGGCCAGGTCAGCCATTCTCACCCTGGCCGCCGCGGCAGTCCTCAGCTCATTGGGGCTTTCCGGATCGCCAAGCGGCTCGCCGAGCGATTCGTCAAGCCCACAACCTAGCGCCCCGCGCAGCCAACAGGTAAGTCCCAGCGCCGGCATCTTGAATCCTCCGGCACTCGCTTACTACTACATGTGGTTCACGCCTTCGAGCTGGAGCCATACCAAGACGGATCTACCTGCCCTTGGCGCGTACGACAGCACCAATCCGGCAGTCATCAAGCAGCATGTCGCTTGGGCCAAGGCCGCCGGAATCGATGCCTTCATCGTGTCCTGGAAGAGCACACCATCACTCAATCTGGCTTTGTCTGAGTTGGTCTCCGAAAGTCGGGCCCAGGGGCTGAAGCTGGTCCTGATTTACGAGGGTCTGGACGTCAATCGCAATCCAATCCCGACAGCCACCGTCGAAGCCGACCTGCTCTGGTTCGAGAACCAGTACGGCAGCGATCCCGTCTTCAACCTTTACGGCAAGACGGCGGTCATCTGGTCTGGGACGTGGAGATTTAGCGACGCAGATGTGGCCATGGTTCGGAGCCAAGTGGGGGCGCCGGACAAAATGCTCTTGCTCGGCTCCGAAAAAGGCGCCTCGGCCTACCAATCCCGGGCCAGCCTCTTCGACGGCGACGCCTATTACTGGTCCTCGGCCGATCCGCTCACAACCCCGGGCTACGCGGCCCGCCTGACCCAGCTCTCGGTCGCGGTCCACGCCAGCCACGGTCTGTGGTTGGCTCCGGCTGCCGTCGGCTTCGACGCCCGACTGAACGGCGGAACGTCAGCTGTCGACAGACGCGACGGGGCCACACTCACCGCAGCTTGGACAGACGCGGCGGCCAGCAACCCGGATGGCATCGCCCTGATCAGCTGGAACGAATTCACCGAGAACTCGTTCGTAGAGCCAAGCCGCGACACCGGTAATCGGTACCTGCAGGTTCTCTCGCTCTTGACGGGCGCCCCGGGTCCGGACGGCAGCGCGTCGACCACCTCGCCGCAGCCGTCCCAGTCGGCGCCGACTCAGAGTCCAACTTCCCAGCCTTCGGCCACGTCGCCGGCAGGCGCAGGCTCGACCGGACCGGCCAGGCCATCGACGCCCTCCGACCCAATTCCGCCGCTGATCGTGGCGGGCCTCGTGCTGCTATTCCTGGGGCTGCTTCGCCTCAGCCTCAAATACCGCAACGGACAGTCGGATCGAGACGAAGACATGCGTGCCGGGCCTACGGCGGTCAGGCCACGCTGATGGAGCCGCCTCTGCCTCCGGCAACCGCGTCATCGTCGTCGCCCAGCCGGGCAGTCCGCAGATCTCGACCCGGCCAATTGCTTGTGGCGGCGCTAGTCGGCGCCGTTGTCGTCGCCTTTGTCGCAGGTTGGGCGCTACCGAACATCGCCGGTCCTGCCTTCGTGCAGGTCCGTGCGGTAGCGACGGCGCGGACCGGATCCGGCAACAGTCCGACGGTCGAAATCGCCGGCGAGCCGCCGGTTCGGGCGGCCGCCCTCGCCGTGACCGTGGAATTGGACAACCGCTATCCGCTGTCTGTGGTCCTTGGGGCCAGCCCTACCGCGTTTCGGGCGGCCATCTACCGCCACGACAGCGCGGGTAAATGGACGCTGGTCTGGCGTCAGGGTGCGGGCGATCCGACCGTAGAAGAAGGATCCGACTCACCTGTGGGAGGCGGCTCCGCGGGTGGGGCAGCTGCAGTGCCCTCCGGCATAACTCGCCACGCCGTCGCGAACGGCTCCGCGGCTTTCCCACTGGTAGACGCCAATGGCCTGAGCATCAGCCCGGGCGTCTACTACCTTCGGGTCTGGGGCTACGGGATCGGCAGCCCGCTCGTGCCCCTGGCGATAGGCGGGGCCACTGACGCGTCGGGGATACCTGCGGACCTGCCGTCCGAGCCGAACTAGCCACCCGGCCCGCGCCCGGCCCGCCCGGCCCGCGTCCGGCCGTCAGCCGACCGGCTGGAATCGATCGATCCAGTAGGCGGTCCGAATAAGATAGGCCCTTGGCGAGTCCGCGCTCGCCGCTCCGTAGGCACCGTCGTAGCCCGCGTACGTCCGAGTCCCAATCGCCGATGCAATGGCGGGTTCTATCTGCGTGCCTTCGTGCCACTCGTTATATGAGGTCACGCTGATCCATTCCGATTTGGCGGAAATGGCCGCTTGCCACATGGCGTCGTACCGACCTCCGCTGGCCCGATCCACAAAGAGGAGACCGGTCGCCACCGCGTTGCTGTTGTCGAAGCCCGGCGCGACACTCGGGCTGCAAACCAGATTGGCCGTCCGACAATCACTAACCAGCGTGGCGAAAGCATCGGGCGACGCCAACGCGTCGTAGGTGTAGACACCGTCCGCCCCGACGCGCGTGGCCGAGATGGCCCTGGGTGAATGGATCATCACGATCGAGTCGAATGCGGTGCCGCGTAGGCCTGCAATCGTGGCCTTGACATCTGCCGCCAGCAGGCGGCTGCTGGCGAAGAGGTAGAAGACCGGCCGGGCTGCCGTCGATGGGCTACCCGATGTCGGGCGCGAGATCCGCAGCAGCGCCACAGAGGAACCGTATCGGCCCAACAAATAACGGACGTCGGACGCGATCGAGGCAGCGGTCTGGCCCTGATACGGCTCCATGTGGAAGGCAATCTTGATCCCTGCGCTTCCAGCCGCCACGAAGACCGCATCGAGCGAGCTATCGTCCCAGGTGCCCTGGCCCCACCAGCTGACGGCGATGACGCCTATCCGTGCCGATCGCAGATCGGCCATCTGAGCGGCAAGAATGGCCGGATCGCGAGAGCTGTAGGGGCCGCGCTGGGGATAGAACGATGAGGCGATATCGTCGCCCGGGTTGTGGCCGAGCTGGTTCCAGTGTCGCCATGCACCGTCATGAGCCTGGGATCCGTACCACGGATAGTAGAAGGCGGTCACGCTCGCTGACACCGGGGCGAGCGTGGGCGCCTGGGTCAGCGTGGCAGCAGCGGCGGAGCCGGCAGCGGCGGGCGTCTGGCCCGGGCTGGGGCTGGGGCTCGTGCCGGGCGCACCGCACGCGGCCGCGCCAACCATCACCGCGAGAACCATGACCAGGGCGCGGGCAGCCGCCACACCGGTCAGGCAGCGCCTACGGGGCGCGAGGTTTGGTGACGGTGCTAACACAACGTTAAGGCGCCGTTCATGGGGGTTACCTACTGTGGGCAACGTGATAAGTAGCGAGAAGAGGCAGACAATGAGCAACGTGATGCTGGCAACCTGCCGATCCTACTCGGCCCAGTCGTTCGACGGCTGTCCGGCCTGTGTTGACTCGGCCCTCGAAGCGGTAACCCAGGCGAGCATGTACCTGCTCGGACGGTCTGGACCAGGCCTTGCCCCACACGGCGAGGACGCGGTCGAGGTGACGTACACGCTGGCCGTGAGTCTGTGCGATGACGATGGCCGGGAGATAGGGTCAGACGAGATCGAGGTCGACCAAACCATCTCTGCCGTCATGACGGACGACGAGGATGACAGGGCCGACGTGGTCGGTGACGTCGACCTGGAAGCGAGTTCGATGCGCCTGGAGGACTTCCAGACGGTCGTGGACAAACTCGAGCTTGCTCCAGCCGGAACCGGCAGTTTGAGCGGTGTCATCGTTGGGCGACTGTACGCCTACGACCATTCGATCGGGCTGTTCGAGGTCGCGGTCGCCCCGAGAGGCTAGTCGGCAGACCCGTCGGTTCAATGCAACTTAAAGAAAGGCGGCCGACCGTGGTCGACCGCCTTCTTGAACGCTCTGGAGGGCGCCGTCTCAGTAGGGCAAGCTCATGGTCGTGGCCGATGAGGCGTTGCCGAGAGTCGGCAGACCCCAGGCCTGCTCGATGGTTCGAAGCATCGAGTAGTGGGTGTAGGCGGTGCTGTCCTTGTAGCCGGCCGGCATATTCGGCGTGATCGCAATGGTCATGATGTGACCGCCGCCGCTGACGTTGCTCGCACCTTCGTCGAACGTGACGAGGACGAGCGAGTTGTTGAAGGCCGCGCTGCCGGTGATCCTGGGCAGGAAGGCCTTGAGGAAGTTGTCACCGTCGGCAACCGTGCCGTCGTGCATGTCGTTGATCATGTTCGGCGTAATGAACTCGAAGTTCGCCGCCGCCGGATCGAAGTTGGCGAAGCTGCTGATGTTCGAGCACTTGGCTGCGTTGCCGCTGATGCTGGTGTAGCTGATCGCCGGGTTGTGTTTGCGGACGTATGCCCCCGCCTTGCCGTCACCATCGACGACGGCTTTGGATGAGGAGCCTATGAAGCAGGGGCTTGGATAGCCCTGCTGATACGCGCGCCAGGTTCTGCCCGAGGCAGTGATCTGATCGAAGAGGTTGTTCACGCCCAGGTTGTAGACGCCGTCGTCGGTGATGCCCTGCGTGCTGCCGGACGTCAAGGCGATGTAGTTGGGCTCGGACGGATGGCGTTCGGCCGTGAAGTTGGTCGCCGAGCCGTACTTCGCGATCAGGGAGTTGATGTACGGCGCCGAGCTGGAGCCGACTACGCTCGAGTACTCCTTGTTCTCGAAGATGATCACGTAGACGTGATCGAAGTTGGGCACGTTGCCGGCCTGCGGAGCGGTCGGACTCGGCGTGGCGGTGGGCGCGGGGGTGGGACTCGGCGTGACTGTGCCTGTCGGCGTCGCCGTGGGCGTAGCCGTGGGCGTCGGCGTGGGCGTCGGCGTGGGCGTCGGCGTGGGGCCGCCGGAGCCAATCGTCAGCGTCGTGGTGGCGAGTACTACGCCGGCGGTTGTCTTGGCCGAGATCCGGCCAAGGCCGAGAGTCGTCGTGGTCGGAATGGGGAACAGGACGCTGAATGACCCGGCCGAGGAGGCTGTGAAGGTCGCCTCAAGGCAGCCGTTGATGGTGAGGTTGCCGGCCTGACCTGCCGCGAACCCACCGCCGGCCACAGTGATCTGATCGCCCGGTGCGGCCTGGGATGGCACGGACATCCACGCCCCCGTCGTCGAGGACGCAGCGGTGACGTTGATCGTCGTGCTGGCAAGTGCTGTGCCCGCGCTGTCCTTGGCGGAAATGCGTCCGGTGCCGACGATGGCCCAGCTCGGAATGCTGAACGGGGCGCTGAACGCGCCGGCGGAGGACGCCGTGAAGGTCGTCACCACGCCGCCGTTGTAGGTCAGGTTGCCGGACTGGCCCAAGCCGAACCCGGTGCCGCTAACGGTGACCTGGGCGCCTAATGTGGTCTGCGACGGAACGGTCAGCGTGGCCGAGGCCGCTTCCGCGACCAGCACACCGGACAGCGTAAGAATTGCGGCGGCCGCAACCGCAATGAGCCGCAGCCTGCGGGGCCGGTAGCCGCGCCGCACGGACGAGTGCGGAAGTCGAGCATCGATTAAGGACATAGATCCTCCTGTCCCGCCCATGGCTTCGCCGAGCACGTGGAGCGGTTGGGGACGGACGGGATGCCCGAGCGTCCGCGGGTGACGAACCGCGTAAGGCACGCTCTGAGATGGGCGTTCCCGGTCTGCCTGCAGTGGGGCCGACACTCATGCCGACTGAACAACCCAACCATGGCCGGGCCAACGGCCCGAGTCGATGGCGAGCATGTACCCTGGCGGACGGGCATCTTTCCGGGGTCAGCTAGTCAAGCCCGACCAGCCCGGACAGGTAGGTACGCCGCGGTGGCGGCTCGGCTCCGCGGCTCCGCGCCGGTCGGAGGCAAGCTCGTCCCCCGGGCGTTAGGTCAGTTGATCGGGACCTCAGTGTTGCAGTCGGCGGGCGTCAACTGACCAGCTTGGTCGGACAACTGCCTGCAGCTGGCAGTCGTCCACGCAACCACCTTGTCCGTATGCGACAGCACGCGAGTGACGACCTGGACTGTCCCATCGCCCGGGAGGCGGTAGATGGTGAAGATCTCGTCGGCCTCGTCGCTAATCTCGGCGGTCGTCAGCTGGGCCGTCTGGCCGTTCTCCCAGGCGTCGATCAGGCAGGCCACGGCAAGCTTGTTCGTCGCGGCGGTGGTGACCACCCAGGGCGACGTCGGGACGGGCGAGATATCGACGTCCTCCGCGAACAGCATCTCGGCGCCGCAGGAGCGGAGTGGCGTCATAGAGCGCACCGCGGAAGGGGCGTCCGTCGGCAACGCCGCCGTGACCGAGTTGCCGGGCAGCGGGCTATAGGAGACGCCGGCCCCGGCCCCGGCCCCGGCCCCGGCCCCGGATGAGGACGCAGAGGAAACCGATGGGCTGGCTGGGCTCGCAGCTCCCGCGCACGCGGCCGCCGCCCCGACGACGGCGAGCAGCGCCAGAATCGCCATTCCTAATCGCATTGTCGGGCCATTACACTCCCCGGTCCGAGGAGCGTCAATTCGCGCCGGGTGGTGTTGCGCACGTGATAAGGCAATATCCGGTATACTTCATGCCATGCAGAAGATCGGTGTCACACATAACACCAACGGCTCACAAAGGATCGATGCCGGTAGCCGTGAGGACCTCGAGCGGGAGTTGCTCGAGGAGATGACCAGCTGGTCGCCGCGCGATCGCGAGGGCGCCTTCAAGACCTGGCATCGGCACAGTCTGAGCCTCGTCCACCTCAACGTTCTGACCATTCTCGAGGCTGAGGGCCCGCTGGCCATGAGGAGGCTGGCCGAGGCGATGGATGTCTCCGATGCAAGCGCCACCGGAATCGTTGACCGAATGGAGAAGCGGGGTCTTGTCGAACGCCGGCATGGTACCGAGGACCGCCGGGTGGTCCGCGTCCACCCCACCCCGGCGGGCGAGAAGGTCTTCAGCGACATGGCCGGTCACCGCCGCGAGATGCTGTCCAAGGTGCTGGCCGAACTGAACGATGAGGAGATGGCGGCGCTCCTGATCGGCATGAGGGCCATCCACGCCGCCCGACGCCGGGTCATGGGCTCGATGTGCAGTCCACCATCGGTGCCACCGACTGAACCGGCGACCGACTGAGTTGCGACCACTACCGCGCAACCAGACGTTGCCATTTCCTTCCAGCAGGAGCTATCGCGCATGACCAAACTCTTGTGGCGCTATTTGCGGCCATATCGAGCCCAGCTTTTGATCGTCCTGGTGCTCGTTGCGATCCAGGCACTTTCCAACCTGTATCTGCCCAGCCTCAACGCGGACATCATCAATAACGGAGTGTCCAAGGGCGACACGGCGTACATCATTCGAGTGGGTTCGTACATGCTCCTGGTGACCTTCCTGCTCGGTGTCAGTTCGATCGTGGCCGTCTACTTCGGATCCAAGGTCGCCATGTCGTTCGGTCGCGATGTTCGTAGCGCCGTGTTCCGCAAGGTGATGAGCTTTTCGCAGAAAGAGACGAACGTCTTCGGTACGCCGTCACTCATCACAAGGAACACCAACGACGTGCAGCAAGTTCAAATGGTCCTGGTCATGGCCTTCAACATCATGATCATGGCCCCGATCATGATGATCGGCGGCGTCATCATGGCCCTCCGCCAGGACGTGCCACTCTCGAGCATCCTGATTGTGGTAATCCCGCTCGTCATCGTCGTGATATCGGCTGTGGCTCTGCGGGCTCTGCCGATGTTCAGGTCCATGCAGAAGAAGACCGACCGTATCAATCAGGTCATGCGCGAGACACTGAGCGGCATACGCGTAATTCGGGCATTTGTCCGAACGGGCTATGAAGAACGCCGCTTCGATGACGCGAACAGCGACCTGACCAACACCCAGCTCCGAGTCAACCGGCTGTTTGCCATCATGATTCCATTCCTGTTCGGAATCATGAACTTGACGACGGTTGCGGTTGTTTGGTTTGGCGGGCTCCGCATCGACTCCGGCGGAATGGAGATTGGCAACCTCTCGGCCTTCCTTCAGTACGTCATGCTGATTCTCTTCTCGGTGATGATGGCGGCCATGATCTTCGTCATGGTCCCCCGTGCCGCAGCCGCAGCTGAACGGATCCAGCAGGTCCTCGACACAGAGGCGTCTATTGTCGAATCGGCTACACCCGCGCCGCTTTCCATGCCGCGCGGCGTCGTGGAGTTCTCCGACGTGGAGTTCCGTTATCCCGGGGCGGAGGACCCCGTCCTGTGCGGCATTTCCTTCGCGGCCAGGCCCGGCCAAACCACCGCCATCATCGGCGGCACCGGCTCCGGCAAATCCACCCTGATCAATCTGATTCCGCGCTTCTATGACGCCACCTCAGGGAGCGTACGAGTCGACGGGATCGACGTTCGCGACATGCGCCAGGAAGACCTGTGGAGTCTCATCGGCGTCGTACCCCAGAAGGCGTTCCTGTTCAACGGTAGCGTCGCGAGCAACCTCCGGTATGGCGACGAGGCGGCCGATGACGACGCCCTATGGCGAGCCCTCAGCACAGCCCAAGCGAATGATTTCGTCGCGGAGATGACGGACGGTCTCGAGTCCCAGATAGACCAGGGCGGTACGAACGTCTCGGGTGGGCAGCGGCAACGCCTGGCCATAGCTCGGGCGATCGTAAAGCGGCCGAAGGTCTATATCTTCGACGACAGCTTCTCGGCGCTGGACTTCAAGACGGACCAGCTGCTGCGTGCCGCGCTGCGTCGCGATACGACGGACGCGACTGTGATCATCGTGGCCCAGCGCGTCGGAACGATCATGCACGCCGATCAGATCGTCGTCCTGGACAGCGGCAGCATTGTCGGAATCGGTGCGCACGACGAGCTGATGGAGAGTTGCGAGACATACCGCGAGATTGTCTTCTCCCAGCTCACCCGGGAGGAAGTGGCATGAGCGGCCCGATGGCTGGCGGCAGAGGCGGTCCGGCTGGTCCGGGCGGTCGGCCCCGCGGACCGATGGGCGGCCCGGGCTTTGGGCCGGCGCACGGCGCCATGATGCCGGCCGAAAAGGCGAAGAATTTCCGTGGCACTTTCCGCCGATTCCTGGGCGAGTTGCGCCCCGAGCGAAGCCGCATCGCGTTCGTGGGCGTCGTTGCCCTGTTGAGCACAGCCGGCACGGTCTTCGGTCCCAAGATCCTGGGCAACGGCATCAACCAGCTCATGGACGGCCTGATCGGCAAGTCACTGGGCCAGTTCATGCCGGCCGGCACGACCCACGACCAGGCCGTTCAGGCACTCCGTTCGGCCCATAGTCCCCTCGCGGATCTGGTGGCAGGTTCCAGAGCGATCCCCGGAATGGACGTCGATTTCGGCGTGCTGGGAACGGTCCTGATCGCGCTGACCGGCCTCTACCTGATCGCCACGTTCTTCAGTTGGGTGGCCTGGTACACCATGGCCGGCGTGGCCCAGCGGACGGTCTATCGGCTTCGACAGGATGTCGACCTGAAGCTGGCGCGCCTGCCGCTCAAGTATTTCGATACACATCAGCGCGGCGACACCCTTAGCCGCGTCACCAATGACATCGACAATATCGCCAACACGTTGCAGCAAGGCTTGACCCAAATCATCACCTCGATCGCGACGATCGTCGGCGTGCTGGCCATGATGTTCTGGATCAGTCCACTGCTGGCGCTCATATCCCTGATGGTAATTCCGGTCGCAGCCGTGTCGACCATGTTCATTGCCAGGCGATCGCAGAAGCAGTTCGCCGCTCAATGGGCTCGTACCGGAGTGTTGAATAACCACGTCGAGGAATCGCACACCGGCCACAGCGTCGTCAAGGTCTTCGGCCACCAAGAGGATGCGATTCGCCGCTTCGATGAGGAGAATCAGCGCGTCTACGAGGCGAGCTTCAAGGCCCAATTCATTTCGGGCATCGTGATGCCCATGATGGGTTTCATTGCGAATCTCAACTACGTCGCCATCGGCGTTATCGGCGGTGTGCAGGTCGCCACCGGTGGCATGTCACTGGGCGACGTCCAGGCCTTCATCCAGTACTCACGCTCGTTCACGCAGCCGATCACACAAACGGCAAGCATCGCAAACCTGCTGCAATCGACGATGGCCTCGGCCGAACGGGTCTTTGCCCTTCTCGACGAGGCAGAGGAAATCCCCGACGCTGAACGGCCGGTCGTGCTCGAACACGCAACCGGGCACGTCACGCTCGAAGGCGTCTCGTTCCGCTACGAGCCCGACAAGCCGCTTATCGACAACCTCAACGTGGATGTCAGGACCGGCGAGGCGCTGGCGATAGTCGGCCCGACCGGGGCCGGCAAGACCACCATCGTCAACCTGCTCATGCGGTTCTACGAGATCGATGCCGGCAAGATCACTATCGACGGTATCGATATTCGGGACCTCACGCGCGACAATCTGCGACGAACGTTCGGCATGGTTCTCCAGGACACGTGGCTCTTCGGTGGCACGATCCGCGAGAACATCGCCTACGGCCGCGAGGACGCAACCGAAGAGGAGATCGTGGCCGCGGCAAAGGCCGCTCACGTAGACCACTTTGTGCGGACTCTCCAGCACGGCTACGACACGGTCATCGACGACGACGCCTCGAACCTATCCCAGGGCGAGAAGCAGCTACTCACCATCGCCCGAGCCTTCCTGGCCGACCCGGAGATCCTGATCCTCGACGAGGCCACCAGCTCGGTCGACACCCGAACAGAGGTGCTCGTCCAGAAGGCCATGGCGCTGCTGATGAAGGGCCGCACGGCCTTCGTCATCGCCCACCGCCTGTCCACGATCCGCAACGCCGACGAAATCCTGGTCATGGACCAGGGCAAGATCGTCGAGCAAGGAAGCCACGACGATTTGATCGCTCGGAAGGGCTTCTACTACGACCTCTACAACTCGCAATTCGAAGAGGCGAACGCGGAAGCGAGCTAGCCGAATCGAGTCTTGAGCAAGAAAGGGCCGGCCGCCGAAGCCGGCCCTTTCTTGATTCGCGGCCGGCCGCCGGGGCCGGGCCTCCTGCGCACGCGGTCCTCCTGCGCACGGGGCTCGCCGGGGCCGGGCCGCCTGCGACCGCCGGCCCAAACTCGCCTGTCGTTGCTCAGTGAATCTGGCACCGCTAACTGCTCGGTGATCTTGTCAGTCTCCTCAAATGAGAGAGAGGCTGAC
>JAYUDR010000062.1:0-14888 GCA_043739665.1 Chloroflexota bacterium | reverse complement strand
GTCGATGTGCTCACCGGCCAGCTCGTGGGCGATCGGCTGCGCGTGCCCACGCCACGGCCGTCGGTGCCTCGCGAGGTCGTGACGGTCATCGATGGGCTAGTCCAGCGGCTGGTGGCGCCGTGGGCCCCGAGCGGGGGCGACACATTCCCCGTGGGCGTCGGAATTCCGGCCGCCATCCGCAACGGGACCACGCTTACTGCCGCGAATATCGATTCGGCCTGGATCGGCTTCCCGGCCGAGCGCGAAATGGCCCGGGCGATGCGCCGAACCGTGGCCATCGGCAACGACGCCGACGTGGCCGGCCTGGCCGAGATGCGTTTCGGCGCGGGGCGCGATCAGGCGGGCCTGGTGATGATGCTGACAATCGGTACCGGCATTGGATCGGCCCTTTTCATCGACGGTCGGCTGGTTCCCAATACCGAACTGGGCCATCTGCAGATCAAGGGCCACGATGCCGAGGAGCGCGTTGCGGAGTCAGCGCGGGACCGGTTCGCGCTCAACTGGCGGGACTGGGCGGCGGGCTTCGACGACTATCTGCACGTTCTCGAGCGGCTCTTCTGGCCGAACTTGTTCATCTTTGGCGGCGGCGCGTCAAAGCGGGCCGACAACTACCTGTCGTATCTGACCATCAAGACGCCGATCGCCATCGCCACCTTCCGGAATAACGCGGGCATAGTTGGCGGGGCACTGATCGCCCACGAACGGCTGTAGCGCGAGGCCGTCCGGGCTACGCCTTCGTTTCGGACCCGCGCAGCTCCTTGAGGCGCGGGACGCTGCCCGAGACCACCAGAGTCTCGCCCGTCCGGAGGACCCGGTCCGCCGGTGGATTTGGCTCGTAGCTCTTCTCGCCCGTAACGATGGCGAGCACGAATACGCCGGTGTCGCGAAGTGAGCCCACCGTCGCGCCGCCCAGAGAGCCGCCGGCGACGACCTCGATCTCCTCCATGGAGAAGGCCAGCTCGCCGTGGGAGAGGGCGGCATCGATGAAGTCGACGACTCGGGGCCGGATCGCCAACTCCGCCAGCCGATGGCCGGCCATGGTGTATGGCGAGACGACCCGATCGGCGCCCGCCTGCATCAGCCGGCCCTCCGAGTCGGTCGAGTTGGCTCGGGCGACGACGAAGAGTTTGGGGTTGAGCGCCCGGGCCGACAGGATCACGTATACGTTGTGGGCGTCCGAGTCGATCGTCGTGATGAGCCCCGTCGCCCGTTCGATCCCAGCCGCTTTGAGAGTCGCTTCTTCGGTCGCGTCGCCTTCGACCTCGAGGAAGCCTTCGCGCCGGGCTCGAGCCAGGGATTCGGGCAGGATGTCGATGACGACGACCTTCCGGCCCGCGTGGACTAGCTCACGCGCAACCGTCAGCCCGACCCGGCCGAAGCCGCACAGGATGTAGTGGCCCGACAGCCTGTTGACCGCGTCTGCCATCCGTTTCGCCTCCCTTCGTCCGCTGGTCGCCTCGACAACAAGGTACTCCGCCACGATCCCGACCGACCCGAAGATCAGCCCGACGCCGGCCAGGGAGAGGATCATGGTCCACACCCGACCGGCGTCGTCGAGGGTGTTGACCTCCTTGAAGCCGACGGTCGTGAGCGTGATTACAGTCATGTAGAGGGCGTCGAGCAGCCGCCAGCCAGGATCAAGGATCATGTAGCCGCTGGTACCGATCACCATCGCGCCGAGGACTACGCCCAGCCAGATGCGAACGTGGGTCGCGGTTATTCCGGCTGGCGCGGCGAGGGCCGGCCAGGTGTCGTGTGGGGCCCTGACCGCGCCGGACGAGACGGGATTCGCGTCGCGGCCCCTTGCTGGGACAGGCCCGTCCGATTCGCCCACGAGATCACCTCATTCTCGGCAGATGGCGCCCCGATTCTAGCTGGGCCGAGGGCGGCCGGGACGGCGCACAGGTGGGCGAAGAAGCGCAGGGCGGAGGGGCGCAGGGCGGAGGGGCTCACGGCGGAGCGGCCCACAGGCGGAGACGTCCGGCCCGAAGTTCTTCAATGAACATCACGATGACCTTGAGCAATGCCGGCCGCCCTCGGGCATTGCCGATCGCCCATATCAGGCCATGCCGGCCCAGATTTGCGCCGAATCGGGCCCCCTGGGCCTCAAATGGGCCGCTTCTGGTTGCCTTTTGAGGTCGGAGCGTCGTCGCCTCCTCGTTTGGATGCCCGTAGACGACGCGACCTCTGCCCAATGTCGCCCTGATGTGCAATCGGCAGGAACCACAGGCCGCGGAGATCGCCCAGCGGTTCTGCCAACCAATGCCGGACCTCGACCTGCCGCTGGGGAAACGCGGCTCCGAACGTTGCAGAGTGTCGTTCCACCACGTGTCGGTGGGTACTCATCTCGGGGAGAACCAGGACCACGCCGACCGCGCGAGACTGCCAGCCCCGGTCGCGCTCCATCAACCCAGGCAACAGTCGCCGTTTGCGGTCCAGGGCAGCGAGCATGGCCTGCAAGTCCCAGAGGCGGGTCTTCGTCTCCACGATGAGCAAGGCCTGAGACGCAGCGTGCCACGCCAGCAGATCGGCCGAACCGCGCTCGCCGAAATGGTTGAATGAATACTCGGGCACGACTTCCCAGCCTACTGGGCCGAGGCTGTCGGCCACCTCTTCGACCATCGACGCATGGAGGCGATCGCGCAAGCGTTCCAGCTCGGGAGTGCGCCAGCCGAGCGTCACGATCGAAGGCATCGACATCGCGCCGCTTATGGCGCGCATGGCGCGAACTGTCATGCAATCGACGATTCCGCGTTCAAGCCGGGATATGGTCCCGCGGCTGACGCCCGCGCGATCGGCCACGTCCTCCTGGGACAGATTCCGGGAAAGACGGAGGCTCTGAACCATTCGCCCGAGTTGCACATCGTCTGCCACGAATGAAGGATGGGACCAGGCGATTGGCGGCCGATTACGCGGTGATTGGCGGCCGATTACGCGGCTATTATCGGAGCGACGCGACGCGGCGCCCAGCCCAGACCAGCCCAGCCCGGCCCAGGCCATCCGCCGAAGCGCAACGAGGTGCCGCGAATGACCGCCCAGCCGCCCGCCGAGAAGTCCGCCCTAGCAGCCACGCCCCCCGCCACCGCCACGCCCGCCGCCACTGCCCCAGCCCCCGCCACCGCCACGCCCGCCGCCACCGCCCCAGCCCCCACGCTGGCGATGATCATCGGCGGGGAACAGGTCGCGGCCGCCGACGGCGATACCTTCGACGTCGTCAGTCCCGCGACCGGCCAGGTGATCGCCCGCGTGCCGAAGGGCGGCCCAGAGGACGTCAACCGCGCGGTCGCCGCGGCCCAACGAGCCTTCGACGGCGAGTGGCACACCTGGAGCCAGACGCGCCGCGGCCAAGCGCTGCACCGCCTCGCGGCCCTGACGCGCGACCACCTCGAGGAACTTGCGGCGCTCGAGAGCCGCAACATGGGCAAGCCCATCTCCTCAGCGCGCTGGGAGATTGGCGCCGTGGCCGATGTCCTCGACTACCACGCCGGCGCCGCCAACAAACTGATGGGCGAGACGATCCCAGTGTCTAAGCCCGGCTTCGACTTCACTCTGCGCGAGCCGATCGGGGTCGTGGGGCTGATCGTGCCGTGGAACTTCCCGCTCATGCTGGCCAGCTGGAAGATAGGCCCGGCCCTGGCCGCGGGCAACACCGCCATCCTGAAGCCCGCCTCATACACGCCGCTGACCGCGATCCGCTTCGCCGAACTGGCACTGGAGGCCGGCGTCCCGGCGGGCGTTCTCAACGTCGTCACCGGACCCGGCGCCACCGCGGGCGCGGCCATCGCCGCTCATTCCGGCATCGGCAAAGTGGCCTTTACGGGCGAGACGGCCACGGGCCAGGAGATCATGCGGGCCGCGGCGAGCAACATCAAGAAGGTCAGCCTGGAACTGGGCGGCAAGAGCCCCAACATCGTCTTCGCCGACGCTGACCTCGAACGCTTCGCGGCCGAGTCGCCCTACTCGGTCTTCGATAACTGCGGCCAGGACTGCTGCGCCCGCTCCCGAATCCTCGTTGAGCGCTCCGTCCACGACCGCGTCGTAGAGCTGTTCACGGCTGCCACGCTCAAGGTCAAAGTCGGCGATCCGGCCGATCCGGCCACCGAAGTCGGCACGATGGTCAGCCTCCGGCAGCGCGCGACGGTGCTCGACTACATTCGGATTGGGCGGGCGGAGGGCGCGCGGGTGGTTGTCGGCGGCGGGGTTCCCGGTGGACCGGCGTACGCGCAGGGCGCCTACATCGAGCCGACAGTTTTCGAAAACGTTCGCTCGGACATGCGGATCGCCCAGGAGGAGATCTTCGGGCCGGTCGTCGTGGTCATCCCTTTCGACACCGAAGAGGAGGCGGTCCGGCTGGCCAACGACACGCCCTACGGCCTGTCGGGCTCGATCTGGACCCGCGACATCGGGAAGGCGATCAGGACGGCGAAGGGCGTCCGCTCGGGCGTGATTTCGATCAACTGCAACTCGAGCGTCCACCCCGAGGCGCCGTTCGGCGGCTACAAGATGTCCGGTGTGGGCCGCGAGAACGGGATGCACGCCTATGAGGCATACACGCAGATCAAGAACGTCTACGTCGACCTGAGCTAGGCCCCGCAACGGGGCGCCCGGTGGGCCGACTTGCGGCTACTTATAGACCTGCCAGACATAGCCGTAGGAGACGAAGGCCACGCTCAGCCCGATTAAGACCTTCTCCAGGTTGCCGAATCGATCCTTGAGGGCGATTGCCACAAGGGCGAAGAGGAAGGGCACGAAGTCCATGGCATATCGGTAGCCGTAGGTGGCAGCGCCGCCGCCGCCGTAGTAAAGGAAGACCGGGATGGCGGTCAGAATCACCGACGCCCAAAGGATCTGGTTGAGCCGATCGCGGAAGCTCGCGGCGAAGGCAATCAGCAGGGCAGGCGTGGTCAGCAGAATCGAGTGGCCCAGGCTGCTGGGCACCAGCCACGGAAACGCCTCGCGCACAGTGAAGCCGCCGCCCAGGAAGAGGGCCACATTGCCTGGGACGTGGACGAGCGAAAAGAGGCCCTCATCGCGTAGCGTCGCCAGCGGCCCTTCGATCCAGGCGATGCCGTAGCCCGTCTCCATCGGCGAACCGAACCGGACGAAGTCCCAGGCCGCAGTGATAGCGATAGCACCCAGCAGCGGCACGGCGAAGGCCACGGCAATCCGGACACGATCCTTGGACTCGGCCAGCAGCGCCAGCCCGAAAGGCACAGCCGCGAGAATGAGCGTCGGTCGCGCCAGCGCGGCCAGCCCGATCAGCAACGCGATGAGCCAGGCCCGGCGCCGATCGTGCCATTCGATCAGCAGCAGGAACGTCAGCAGGACTGCTTCCAGATGGGCCAGATAGTAGAAGTTGCCCTCGATCGTCAGCGTGAACAGCAGCGTCCCAAAGGCACCCAGGCAGGCCAGCCACCAAGTTGCAGATCCTCCCGGCCCGTAGCGGCGGGCAACCGGCAGGGCCAGCCAGCCGGCAGATATGCCGATTGCGGCCGACACGATCCAACGCGAGAAGGGCCAGAGGAACTCGAACGGCACGAGAGGCAGGTAGGGCACGGTGGGCAGCAAGCTCATGGCTTGGTAGTGCCGGCCGTCGATACTAACGATGTCGTTGATCGTGGTCAGAGACGACAGATCCACCCGCCCCTGGGCGATGTCTGTGGCCAGGATCATCATGTGGTCCGGGCCCCAGCTCGAAGCCTGACTGCGCACGACTGTGGCGACGCCATAGATCACGGCCACGAGCGCCAGCCAAACGATGGCACCGTGGTCGTTGCGCAGGTGAGCCGCACGGAGGCGGACCCACTCCAGAGCCCTCATGGGTAAGCCCCTTGTGTCGGCGGACTAGACAGCGGCGTTAGCCGCATCGATCGTAGCATCGGCGGGGGCACAGAAGGCCCCGGCCAGGATGGCAGGCCACGTCAAGGCGGCCGGTTACGGTAGGCTATCGGCGTGCCAGAGAAGAGGCCGAAGCCGGCCATCGACCAGACCGCCGCAGCCGAGGCCGCGAAAGAAGACGCCGCGCGCCGTCGTGTCGTCATCGTCATGCCCGCCTACAACGCGGCCAAGACGCTGGAACGAACGTACCGCGACATCCCGCACGAGATCGTCTCGAAGATAATCCTGGTGGACGACGTCTCTAAGGACGACACGGTCGCCGTGGCCAGGCATCTCGGCCTGGACGTGATAATTCACCGCCAGAACCTGGGATACGGCGGCAACCAGAAGACGTGCTACGACGCCGCTCTGGAGGCCGGTGCTGACGCCGTCGTGATGCTCCATCCGGACTACCAGTACGACGCCACGCGCATCCCCGCCCTCGTTGCGCCGATCCTGGCCGACGAGAAGGACATGATGCTGGGCAGCCGCTTTCTGGGCGATCCGCTCGCGGGCGGCATGCCGCGCTGGAAGTACGTCAGCAACCGCTTCCTGACCACTGCCGAGAACATCGCCTTCGGTCTGCACCTGTCCGAATACCACACCGGCTTCCGGGCCTACAGCCGCCACCTGCTCGAAACGATTCCCTATCGCCTGAACAGCAACGACTTCGTATTCGACCAGGAATTCGTAGCTCAGGCGGTAGCCTGCAACATGCGGATCGGCGAGATTGCCGTTCCCACCCGCTACTTCGAAGAAGCGAGTTCGGTCGGCTTCCGCCGCAGCGTGGTGTACGGCCTGTCGACCCTCAAAGTCGTACTCCGGTTCATGCTCCATCGACTGCGCCTCCGCCGCTCGCGCAAGCTAGCCAGCCGAAAGCCCACCAGTCGGTGAGGAGCCTGACGGGCCTGGCTCGCAGCGGCGGCGGCATCCTGATTTCACTAGTTTTCGTCTACCTCGCATTGAGCGGGGTCGACCTCGGCCAGACTGCCAGCATCATGAGCACTGCCAGGCTGCCGTGGCTTGGTTTGGCGGTAGTTGGCGTCAGCGCCGATCTGGTCTTCAGAGCGCTGCGCTGGCAGCGCCTCATCGCCCCGATCCACCCCGTGCCGCTGCGCCGGCTGAGCGGCTACATGCTCGTCGGATACCTGGCCAACAACGTCTTGCCGGCGCGCCTCGGCGAGTTGGTGCGGAGCCACTACCTGGGCGATCGCGAGGGGATCAGTCGCAGCGCCACTCTCGGTACCGTGGTCGTGGAGCGGGTCGTAGACACCGTCGTCCTGGTGGGCATCGGCGCCGCGGCCATCCTGATCCTCAACATCCGGGGCGTGGTCGTCAGCGCCATCCTCGTAGGCGTGGCGTTGGCCGGCCTGCTTGTCGTGGCATTAGCTGTGGCCCTGGCCGCCCATCGCCTCCCCGGCGCCCGCCACATGGCCGACTTTCTCGGCCGTTGGCCGCGCGTCAAGGGTGTGGTTCTTCGACTCCGCGATGGGCTGCGCGTGGCCGCTCTGCCGAAGACCATCGCCGCGGCCGCCCTCCTGAGCGTCGCCGCCTGGAGCTGCACCGTGCTGGCAGTCCTGGCCACGGGCCAGGCCCTCGGCATTGAGTTGACCGTCGGCCAGGGCGCGCTTCTGGCCGCCGGCACGAACCTGGCCACAGCCATACCGTCCGGGCCAGGCTACCTCGGCACCTTCGAATACGCCGGCCAGAGGATTGCCGCGGCCTTCGGCATGGCTGCGTCAAAGGGCCTCGCCCTGGCCCTGCTGATCCACGTCCTGACTCTGCTCGTTAGCTCGGTTGCCGGCCTCGTGGCCCTGGTGCTGCTCGGCTGGAAGGGTCGGGCGCTGACATCTCAGCCGACTGCAAGCCTCCCGACCACCCAGGCGCAGTAGACGACCGCTCGTCGGCGTGCGTCCAGCCCGAGACGGCGGGCTTGCGGCAAGCTATGGTGACGCTCATGACGATCGAACGGCAGTCCCCCGCAACCGACGACGGCCGCTGGCCCGAGCAAGTCGGCCGCATTCTCGCCACTCTCGGTTTCGCCCTGATAGAACCCGATCGGACCCGCGCCGACGAAGCTAGTCACGTGGTTGTCGCGCTGCGAGCCCAACCCACGCTGCAGCATTTCGACCCCGAGACGATCGACTACTGGGTCACCGAAGGAGCCCGCGGGCGGGCCGCCAAGATGGATCGAGAGACACGGCTGCCGGTGGTCAACGACTTTTCCTGGGGTCGAATCAGCCTGACCGATAGGCTCGGCGTCAAGAACGAGTTCCTGAGCTTTGGCGGCACGCTGCGCGCCCAGATGACGGCCGACTCCACGGTTCTGATCGACTTCAGCTCAAACGCGCCGATCATGCGCTGGGCCGGACACAGCCAGAGTTCCGATCCACTGGCGGCCGAGGTCGGCTCGTTCTTCGCCCGGATTATGGTGCCGATCGACTTCGTGGCCGGCGCCGAGGCCATGGTGGCGCAGGCAGCCCCAAGGACTCTCTACTGTTCCTTTATCCAGTACGTCCGCGAACGGCTGGCCCGAGCCCACACCCTGAGTGAGGCGAATCGCTCGCTGGCGGACTGGACTGCGCGCGAGACTCAACGGCTGGAGACCGGCGCGAACGACCACTGGAAGGCCGGGCTTGAGTTGCGGCGACACCTCGGCGCCACCGATGCAACCACGCGGGAGTAAGCACGGGTCGTCTTCCGCCGGTTAGTGCGACGGCGCCCTTTCGGGCGCCGTCGACGTGTGTCGGAGTTGCTCCGCGCGGAGCCGCGCCTCAGGAAGGCGAGGCGCTGACGGACACGCTCGGCACGACCGAAGCCGGGGGAGCGGCCGAAGCCGGGGGCACGACCGAGGCCGACGGGCTGGACGTGACGCCGAGGGCCTTGTCCAGGGCTGCAGATATCGTCGCGTAGTTGCCCGGTGTAAACGGCGCTCCGCCATCGATGATCATCGTCGGGGTGCCGGTCGAACCGGAAGGGATCTGCGACTGTTCGGTCTGGACGTCGGCATTGTGCGTGCCGCCGTCAACGCAGCTGTTGAACTTGCTCAGGTCCTTGATCCCAACCTGCTGGCCTATCGTCTTGAGACGGGCCTTGGTGAACGCCCCCGAACCCTCGCTGTACTGGTTGGCGTAGAGCCAATCGTGGTACGTCCAGAACATGCCCTGGTCGGCGGCGCAACGGGCGGCGTTGGCCGAGTCGAGTGATTCAGTGCCACCTGTCTTGCTGTCGATGACCAGGAAGTCGTGCCAAACCAGCTTGGCTTTGCCGGTCTGAACGTAGTTGGCCACGACCTGCGGCTCGGTTTCAACCGTGAAGTCGCGGCAGCCCGGGCACTGGAAATCCTCCCAGAGATCGATCGTGTGTTTGGCGTCGGCGTTGCCGAGCGTGAGGCCGTTCGTGGTTATGGTGGCGGGCGTGATGGCGCTCCCGACCGGGGCGTTCGGACTCCCGAGCGTCTGCTTCGCGGGGGACTGACTGGTCAGCACGAGGGCACCCACGACCACGATCGCGGCGATGACGATCGCGGCGACTGTGTAGAGAAGGAGCGACCCATTGGATCCGCTCGAACCGCGCGTGGCGGCCCGGTTCAGATTCCGATTGGCCTCGCGATTGGCAAGGCGCTGCTGGCGGGCCGAACGGCGGCTCGTAGGCGGGGCGCTGTTCCCGGAGGAGGGGCGCCCGGCCGGGCTATTAGTTGTCATGCCTCGTTCCCTCGTTTGGAATTGGTGGGCCTGTCAGGCTGGCTCGTCGAGAGCAACCCGATCAGGTTTGGGCGTTCGCAGGAAGACCCATAGGGCGACTACGAATCGGAGGATCAGCGATAGGCCGTAGGCCTCACACCAGATGCAGATCGCCCCGATCAGGAAGATCTGGGCGAATTGGAACCAGCCCTCGAAGAGCACCCCGACCAGTGACAGGGCGTAATGGGCCAGGAGAAGTTTGTAGTTGCCGGTGCGCCACCAGATCACTGCCAACGTAAACAGGGTGATCGAGAGGACCACTCCGTAGACGGCCACCGGAATGCCGGCGAACGGACGCGTGTAGACGCTTTTCGCGACATCTTCGCAGTTGCCGATGTGGAACCCGCCGAAGGTGCAGACGGGCGGCTTGCCGTTGAGTTCCACGACCGACAGGTACGAGGCAATACCCAGCCCAATCAGGTCCAGGGCGGCCAGGACGAAGGCCGGATGGATGCCCCGGATCCGTCTCCACAGTGATGGCCTGGACGTCGCCGCGTCCCCGATTGCGTCTGCCATTGATCCTGCCTTCGTCTGACACCGGTAGCGAGCGCAGGCGTCGTCCGGCGCGTCCCGCATATCCTACTTGACGGGGCTGAATGAGACTCGGTATCATCCGGGCTGTGGTGATGAGACCGAGTATCAGCGCCAACCAAACTGAGCGCATCATCCGCGCGCTCGAACGCGCAGGTTACCAGGCCACGCCCAACAGGCGGCTGGTGGCCCAATTCGTGGCGTCCACCGACGGCCACTTCACCGCCGCTGATCTGCTGGAGCGTAGCCGGCGAGAGCGGGTCAGCATCGGCCGAGCCACGGTCTTCCGCGCCCTGGACCTACTCACCAGCCTGCGCATCGTCGAGCGGCTCGACCTGCCCAGCGGCTCGCACGCCTATGTGTTGTGTGACCCCGATTTGCATCATCACCACCTCATCTGCTCGAGTTGCGGGCGGAGCGAGGACGTCGCCGACGGAGAGCTGGCGGCCCTGATCGAGCGAATTGGCCAGCGCAGCGGATATCAGATCGAGGCCCACCGCCTGGAGTTGTTCGGGATGTGCCCGCGGTGCGCGGCTGCGGCGGCCGACCGGTGACCGGGGCGAACAAACCCGTGACTCGGCGGCCGGCGGTGACGCGGCGGCTGCTCGCTGTGGCCCTGGTCGCGACCGCGGTGATGGCGGCGAGCGGCTGCGCCCGGACCCCGGACACCTACGCTGGACCAACGCCCATGCCGGGCGCGCTGAACGTCGTCACGACCACGACCCTCCTCGCCGACATGGTCCGGCAGGTGGGCGGTGAGCACGTTTCGGTGCTGAGCCTGGTGCCCAAGGGCGGCGAGGTCCACACCTTCGATCCCCGCCCGTCGGAGGCATGGGCGCTCTCCAGCGCTCGGTTGGTGTTCGGCAACGGCCTGGGTTTGGACGACTGGCTGACTCAGTTGGCCGCCGACGTAGGCACCGAAGGGCCGATCGTGCGCCTCGGTGAGAAGCTGCCGGGAGTCGATTACATCGTGGCGGACGGCCAGACCAACCCGCATCTGTGGCTGGACGTGGCCTATGGCGAGAAATACGTCGACCGCATCGAGGCCGACCTCGCCACAGCAGACCCGGTCAACGCCGCGGCCTATCGAGCCGGGCACGACGCCTACCGGGCCCGGCTGGCCGACCTCGATGCCTGGGCCAAGGGCCAACTCGCCGCTCTGCCCGCCGCCAATCGCCGGATAGTCTCCTACCACGACGCCCTGCCCTACTTCAGCCGAGCCTACGGACTGATCGTGGTCGGCAATGTGGTGGCGGCGCCGGGACAGGACCCAAGCGTTCAGGAAGTCCAGAGACTGATCGATTCGATCCGCTCGAACGGCGTGCGAGCCATCTTCAGCGAGGCTCAATTCAACCCGGAGCTGGCCCGAACGATCGCCTCGGAGGCGGGAGCGAGGGTGGTCAGCGATCTCTACACGGACACTCTCGGCGATTCACCGACCGACACTTACGAAGGCCTCGTCCGTTGGGACGTCGCCCATATCGCGGAGGCGCTTCGATGACGGACGAACGGATCGACATCCGACTGGAAGACGTCTCGGCTGGATACGGCACGAAGGCGGCCCTCGAAGACGTTCACCTTGCGGTGCCTGCCGGCTCCCTGCTGGCGGTCGTCGGGCCCAACGGCGCCGGCAAGAGCACGCTCCTCAAGGTCGTGGCCGGACTGCTGCGACCCTGGAGTGGCAGCGTCGAGGTTCTGGGCAAGCCGCCCGGCCGCGCCGCACATCGAATCGCCTACGTCCCCCAGGCCGAAATGGTCGACTGGCAGTTCCCTGTCACCGTTGAAGACGTCGTCACGATGGGCCGCTACCCGAGGCTCGGCTGGGTGAAAAGGCCGTCGGCTGTGGACCGGCAGGCCGTGGCGGACGCTCTCGAGCAGGTTGGCATGGCCGACTACCGCCGGACCCAGATCGGCTCGCTCTCCGGCGGGCAGCGACGGCGCGTCTTCCTGGCCCGGGCCCTGGCCGCGGAGCCGGATCTTTTCCTGCTCGATGAACCCGTGACCGGCGTGGACGCCACGACCCAGGAAGACTTGATGGACATCCTGGAGGACCAGGCTAAGCGGGGCCGGACGGTCGTGGCCACGACCCACGACCTGGCCTGCGCGGCTCAGCGCTTCCAGCACGTCGCCGGTGTGAACCGGACGGTCGTGGCCCAGGGCCCGGCATCGCTGATCCTGGATCCGGAGGTGCTGGCCAAGATCTACGGCGGCCACCTGCTCGTGGTCGGCGGCCAGACATACCTGATGGACGATGCCCATCACCACGACGAGCCGGCGGCTGGCGAGCGCCATTTCCACGCCGAAGACGAACACCCCCACACCCATCGGGGAGGCAACGACTGATGGATCCGATCGGCCAGATAGGCAACATCCTCCTCGATCCGTTGGGTCGAGCCTTCTTCCTGCGCGCCCTGGTGGCAGCGATTCTGGTGGGTACCGTCTGCGCAGTCGTCGGAACCTACGTCGTCCTCAAGGGCCTGGCCTTCATCGGCGACGCCGTTAGCCACGCCGCTTTCCCGGGCATCGTTGCCTCCTTCCTGCTCGGGACGCCCTACTTCCTCGGCGCCGCGGTGGCCGCCGTGGGCACGGCCCTGTCCATCGGTTTCGTCAGTCGCCGCACCCAGCTCCGGCTGGACACGACCGTGGGAGTGGTCTTTGCCGGCACCTTTGCGCTGGGGATATTTATGTACAGCACCATCCACGGATTCGTGGCGGATCTCATGGGCCTGCTCTTTGGCAACGTCCTCCTGATCTCCTATGACGATCTGCTGGGACTCGTCGTACTGGGACTGCTCGTCCTGGCCGTCATTGTCGTGCTCTGGAAAGAGCTGCTGTACGCCACCTTCGACCCGCTTGGGGCGGCGGCTTCCGGCCTTCCTGTGGAGTTGCTCGAGTACGTCTTCCTGGCCGTGGTGGCGCTCACGATCGTGGTTTCGCTCAAGGCCGTGGGCATCATCCTGGTGGTGGCGATGCTGGTCACGCCCGCGGCCACGGCCCAACTGCTGACGGTCCGTTTCGGCCGGATGATGGCCCTGGCGATTCTCGTGGGCGTCGTGTCGGCCGTGGTTGGGCTGTACGTGAGCCTGTGGGCCGACGCCGCGTCCGGGGCAACGATCGTGCTCGTGGAAACGGCCATGTTTGTGGCGGCGATGGTGCTCGGTCCCCGCACGGGGCTGGTGGCGAAGCTACGCCGAGTGGCCTGAGTACACGCGGGCGCGCCGCTAGCGAGCGGCCAGGAATTCGTCCAACTCCGCGAGCGTGGGCATTCCCTCGCGCGCTCCGACGTGAGTCGTGGCCAGCGCGCTGCCGGCAACGGCCCGCTTGACCGCTTCCGCCAGCGGCCGACCCTCAGCCAGGGCTGCGGCAAGAGCCCCGCAGAAGGCATCGCCGGCGCCGGTGGAATCGACTGTGGCGACCTCGTCGGCCGGAACTTCCCACATGCGGTGGTCGCCCACTCGAACGGCGTCGGCTGGGGCGCCGTCGACGGGCGAGGTTGGGGTCGCGGCACCTGGGACGGCGTCGGCCGAGGCAGCGTCGACGAGTTCCTGCCGGGCAGCGGAGGCGACAAGACCAGAGCCCACGCGCTCCAGGACGACCACTCCGGCTGCGCCCACGGTTACGATCACGGCTTTTCGCACGCCCGGCCCCCCAGGCCCGGTCTCGAGGAGAGTCCGCGCCCGGACGGATGTTTCGGTGCTGGCGTCTACCCGTCGGCCGGTTCGGCGAGCTTCGGTCTGGAGGAGCGTCGCCAACTCGTTCCGGTTGGGAGTGATGATGTCTGCCAACCCAAAGATCGATCGATCGATCCCAATCGCCGGGGCGGGATTGAGAACCGTGGTCGCGCCGGCTGCGTGGGCGCACACCAGTGCTTCACGGACCACGTGCAGGGGAACTTCGTTGCAGACCAGCAGGACGTCGCCGACGAGCCGGCCGAGCCGAGCCAGGCAGTCTCGCACGTAGCCGGTCTCGATCGCGCCGTTCGCTCCGGGTATGACGGCGATCTCGTTCTCGCCCGTAGCATCTACCAGGATCAGGGCGATCCCAGTCGCGTGGCCGGGCAAAGAGGCGAGCATCGAGACGTCCACGCGTTCGGACGATAGGGCTCGCCGCGCTTCGGCCTCGAAGGTGTCGTCACCGGCGGCGCCAATAAAGAGGGTCGGTCGACGCAACCGCGCGGCGGCTACGGCCTGATTGCCGCCCTTGCCGCCATGGTGGCGTTCGTAGCTGCCGCCCGTCACTGTCTCGCCTGGATGCGGCAAGTGCGAGACGCGCGCAACAAGGTCGATGTTGACCGAGCCGACCACGATCACGCGGCCGCCCATCCGCTTGCCTCCCAGCTCATGTGGTGCCGGTCCTGCGGCACCTGCCGCGGTTGATTGTGCGGCACGGACCGCGACGCTGACAAGGAAGAGCCCCGTCCGGGCGGGGACGGGGCTAGGAGATGCGATTTGAATGGCGGGCTCGACCGGATTCGAACCGGCGATCTCCAGCGTGACAGGCTGGCATGTTAGGCCGCTACACCACGAGCCCACGCCGAGGGCGAAGAATAGCAGGTGACGGGATTGGTGTCCGGCTCTGAATGGCGCCCGTCCGCACCCGGCCGAGAGCGGGGCCGCCAAAAGCCGCCGGTGAGGCGGCCGACCTATACTCGACGCCATGACGATCGATCGGCGCGACGGCATCGTCGACCTGCGCAGCGACACCGTTACGCACCCCACGCCGGCCATGCGCAAGGCC
>JAYUDR010000061.1:0-2369 GCA_043739665.1 Chloroflexota bacterium | reverse complement strand
CCTGTCTGTCAGGCTGACGTGAGACACGCCCGCTAGTCGATCTTCCCACCAGGGCGGGGAAGGATCTCCACGATGACCATGACATTGACGATGGCCCGCGCCCATGATGACGCCATGAGCGACGACCCACCGGCTTCTCCCGACCGCCCGACCCGGCGGCACTTCTCCGGCGCGTACAAGCTTGCGATCGTCGACGAGTACGAGCACGCCGCCGATCCCGGCGCGAAGGGCGCGATCCTCCGGCGCGAGGGCCTGTACAGCTCCCACATCGTCGAGTGGCGGCGGGCCCGCGAAGCCGGAGCCCTTGCCGCACTGACACCCAGGACACGGCCATCGCGCCGCACTCCACAGGACGTCGAGTTGGAGCGTGTCCGCCGGCGGGCCGAGCGCGCCGAGGCCGAACTCGCCAAGGCCCGCCTGGTCATCGAGATCCAGGGAAAAGCATCCGCGCTCTTGGAGAAGCTGCTGGCCGAGAGCGACGAACCGGAGCAGCGGCGGTGATCGAAAGCAGCTTCACAGAGCTTGAACCGGCCACCGGAACCAAGGGCGCGTGTCTGGCTCTCGGCCGATCGCGAGCGAGCCTGTACCGACATCGGCGAGGACCACTTGCAGGACCGCGCCGGCCGCGTCCTATCCCGGCCAACGCTCTCTCGCCTCTCGAGCACGAGACGGTCCTCGCCACGCTCCACGAACCTCGCTTCGTCGACCGGGCTCCGGCTCAGGTCTGGGCGACGCTGCTCGACGAGGGAAGCTATATCGGTTCGGAATCCACCATGTATCGCGTGCTTCGATCTGCCGGCGAGGTCCGTGAGCGTCGAGCGATCGCGACCCATCCACCACGGACTATCCCGGAGCTCGTCGCGACCGGGCCCAAGGAGGTCTGGTCGTATGACTCGACCCATCTTCGAGGCCCGGCTCGCGGGATCTGGTTCTACCTGTTCGCCATGCTCGACATCTATAGCCGCTATTGCCCCGGACACGTCGTGCTGCCCGCCGAGGACGGCGAGCTGGTCCGCGATTGGATCGACTCGACCGTCGGGGCGGCTGGCCCGCTAGAGCCTGGCTCGCTCGATATTCATGCCGATAACGGCGGCCCGATGATCAGCCAGCCCGTCTCGATGCTGCTGGCGAACCTGCATATCGGGCGGACCCACAGCCGGCCCCACGTGTCCAACGACAATCCGTATTCGGAGGCCGGCTTCAAGACACTCAAGTACTGCCCGAGCTTTCCAGAGAGGTTCGGCTCCATAGAGGACGCCCGTTCGTTCTGCGGCGACTTCTTCGACTTCTACAACCACGAGCACCGCCACAGCGGCATCGGCTATCACACCCCGGCGTCGGTCCATTTCGGCACCGCCTCTGAGATCCGTGCCGGCCGGGAGCTCGTCCTCGCGTCCGCCTACGCCGCGCACCCGGACCGCTTCGTCAACGGCATGCCCACACCGCCACTGCTGCCTGGTCCGGCCTGGATCAACAAGCCGAAGGAGGAACCTGCTCAGATAATCCGCTGAAGCCGTGTCTCAAAATGCTTGACGGGTTCCGCAACGGCAGCGTTGAGCTCGACCTTCTACCTCGCGCTCTCGGTGCCCGGAGGCTCGGCCTCGACGTCTTGATCTGCCCACTTGGCCGGGCTAGGAGACGTCGTTGTCCTCGATGCGGGCGGACGCGTTGTCGTCAACGGTGACGTGGCTCTTTTCGGCGATCTCGCCGAAGACGGTCACCTCGCGGCCGGACAACCCATCTGGGCTGGCCCCACGAACGCCTGCCGGCCCACTGCCGTTGGCAGATCTCAAGCGACTCCATCTGGCCTCAGGTCCATGTGGCACTAGATCGGCAGGGCGGAGCGTCTGACGATTGGGTCCGGCGACGCTGTTGGCTGTCAAGCCGGACCCTGCTGTCGCCGTGAGGGTGGCTGCGTTCATGACTGTCCGCTTCATTCATACGGCCGACTGGCAACTCGGCATGACTCGCCACTTCCTCTCGGGGGAGGCGCAGTCGCGGTTCTCGCAAGCCCGGATCGATATCATCCGTCGAATCGGCTCGCTCACCACCGAGGAAAAGGCGTCATTCGTTGTCGTCGCCGGCGATGTCTTCGAGACTAATCAGGTGGAGACTCGAACCGTGCGCCGGGCCCTCGAGGCTCTGAGCGATATTCGGGTGCCGGTGTATCTCCTGCCTGGCAACCATGATCCATTCGACGACGGCAGTGTCTACCGGTCTCCGACATTCGAGCGCCAGAAGCCCGACAACGTCATCGTCCTGACCGACCCGAGCGCGCACACGCCGACCGAAGGGGTCGAGGTCGTAGGCGCACCGTGGATGTCCAAACAGGCTCTGCGTGATCCAGTAGAGGCTGTCGTTGCGACTCT
>JAYUDR010000060.1:0-6297 GCA_043739665.1 Chloroflexota bacterium | reverse complement strand
TACTGGATGACACTCGTCGTCTTGTAGCCCTGCAGGCGCTCCCGACCCTTGAGGGCCAACAGCTCAACCAGGAAGGCGAGCCCGACGATCTGGCCCTGCAGCCGCTCGACGAGTTCGATCGTCCCGCGGACGGTACCGCCCGTAGCCAAAAGATCGTCCACGATGAGAACTCGCTGCCCCGGCTGAATTGCGTCCTTGTGAATCTCAAGGGTGTTGGAGCCGTATTCCAGCGCGTACTCCACGGATATGGTTTCGGCCGGCAGCTTGCCTAGCTTTCGCACGGGAATAAGACCCGCGTTCAGCTGGTAGGCGATGGGGCTGCTGAAGATGAAGCCCCTCGACTCCATGCCGACCACCGCGTCGACGCCCAGGTCCCGATATGGCTCGATCATGAGATCGATGGCCTCGCGGTAGGCCGCCGCGTCTTTGAGCAGCGTCGTGATGTCGTAGAAGAGGATGCCCGGCTTGGGGAAGTCGGGGATCTCGCGGATCTTGGCGCGTAGGTCCTCGGCTGACATGTCGAGACGGTCCTCCTGAGAAGCGGATGGGTTTGGTAGGCGAAGTCTACCGCAGCGTCCACTGCTGAGGGCGTACAACTGGGACCGCGCCTTATTGCGCCGGCGAGGCCTCCGGCGTGGCCCAAGCCGCGAGGATGGCGACGAGCTGCTCATCGATCGCCGGAGCCAACGTCACGGCGAAGGTGGCAGTCAGATGGTGCTGGTCCCGCCAGACGATGATGTTGTTGATCACGACCGGGCAATTCCCGGTTCCGGGGCAGATCTGGTCCGTAAGGACGATTAGGCCGGCGCCCGTGGCCTTGGCGGCGTTCTGCTCACGCGTACCCATGGACGAGCCGAAACCAACCTGGCGTGTATACGCGCAGCGGCGGTAGTCGCCTAGATAGGAAGACAGACATTCGGGAACGCTTTGGGCCGTCGGAAGCGGCGGGTCCTGGATGATCACGACCTTCGAACTCTTCGGGATCTTGTTGATCATCGAAATCAGAGCATTTGTCTGGGTGGTGATTCCCGCGTTGCTGGCAGTGAAGATCCAGCGGCTGTTGGAAATGATGACCAGGTCCGGCGGGCTCTTCTGCAGCTTGCTCAGCACCACCCTGTTCCACGTCATGCACTCGGGGTACGCGACCGTGGGCGGGCCGAAGTAGACCAGATCGTTGAGGTCCAGGAACGAACAGTCGATCTTGAGGTACGGGATTAGCCTCCAGCCGTGGGCTTTGGCCACCGCGTTGACGCCCGGGAACAGGGCCGAGGCGTGGGAGTCGCCGACAAAGGCCACCGTGTAGGTGCCACTTGGATTGCCGTAGACGCACTTGCTCGACGTGTTCGGAGAGGTCGTACCCTTCCAGCCCAGGCAGCCGTCGCCCCAGGGCTGCTCGTTGTCGTCTTTGGCCCTGCCGAGGGCCGGCTTGATCGCGCTCGTAATCGCAAAGGAAGTCGGCGGGGGGGGCTCAGGCGTGGGCGTAATGGCGGGCGTCATTCCAGGCACAGGCGTAGGCGTTTCATTGGGCGGGATTGAGACCGGCACAGTGGGAACGGGCGTCGGCGTGGGGCTGGGCGTGGCAATCTCGGCCGTTGGAGTGGGCTCGGACACGCCACCGATCGCTCCCAGGGCGGATTCGGCGCCGAAATACAAGCTCGACCCGACCACGGCCACGGCAAGCATCGCGGCCAAACCGGCACCGACGACGCGGCTGGGCCGAGGCAACGGCACCCGGCCCCGGCGGAATGGCTCCTCGACGAGCAGCCAGCTTGCGGCTGAGACCGGAACGGCCAGCGCGGCCAGGCCGAGCGCCTGCGGCGTGGACATCGTGTCCAGCGGGCCCACGAGCCAGATGCCGCCGAGGATCAGGATGGGCCAGTGCCAGAGGTAGAGCGAGTAGCTGATCTTGCCGAGGAAGCGCACAGGCGCCAGTCGCAGCAGCATCCCGGGCCCCGTCCGCTCCTGGCCCGAGACGATCAGCAGCACACCGGCAATCGTTGGGACGGTGGCGGCCATGCCCGGATATGGCGTGGCTACTGAGTCGATCGCGAATGCGGCCGTTATGAGAGCGGCCAGCGCGCCCCATCCGGCAAACGCCAGGAGCTGTCCGGCAGTGGCCCGAATGGCTCGCGGCAGACGATCCATTGAGCCCGCGGCCACGGCCACCAGACCACCCGCGCCGAGCTGCCAGGCCCGAGTCGGAAGCATGTAGAAGGCAGTGGATGCGCTGGAGTCCGTGATCATAAGGCTGGCGACAAATGAGACCACGACCACGATCGTCAGGGCCACGGCCGCGCCCAAACGGGGTGCCTTCCAGGCCACGATGGCCATCAGCGCCGGCCAGACCAGGTAGAACTGCTCCTCAACGCCGAGCGACCAGAAGTGCAGGAAGGGCGAGTGGTTTAGCGGATGGAAATAGTCCGTCGTCATGGCGAAGCGGATGTTCGCGATCGACAGGGCGGCCGACGCGCCGTCCTGCATGACCGACGGTCGATCGACGACCGTGATCAGAGAATTGGCCGCCACAAGGGTGACGAGCAATACGACCACCGCGGCCGGAAGAATGCGCCTGACCCGGCGGGCGTAGAAGCGGGCCAAGCTGATCTTGCCGTTGCGCTCGCGCTCGCGGATGAGAAGGCCGGTGATCAGGAAGCCAGAAACCACGAAGAAGAGATCGACGCCGATGAAGCCGCCTGTAATCTGCGTCGCGGAATTGGACAGCAGACCAGCGTGAAAGAGCACAACGAGCGAGACGGCGATGCCGCGCAACCCCTCGATGTCGGGGCGGAAGCCGTCCTTCTCGCCCGAGCCGCCCGACCTGGGGCGAGCGACTCCTGATAGCGCCTTTTCCGATCGATGCATCCCACGTCCTTACGGTGCCTGGCGCGGGTGCGACGGAACCAACCGGCTGCCCGTGACGAACCCGACTGGGTCCGGCCTGCGCCTTCGTCCCGACGCGGCCACCAATAGCCTACAACGAGTCTGGCTAGCCCGGCCGGCCCTGGGCGGCGACCGCTCGCTCGCGCTGAAGCCGCTGTTCTTCCGCCGCCGGCACGAGGCGCGTGACAACGGACTGGGCCACGGCCCAAGCCCGGGCGGCATCACGCGGCAGGCGAATGCGGGCCTGGTTGCTGCCAAAACGAACGACGTCGCGGCCCATTGGAGCCAGCGCCCGCATCGCCGCCGCCCGAGACAGCGTGCCCAGCCGGACGACGAGTTCGCCCTCCTCACGCGAGATCGAGGCGATGCCGGCGTTCTCGGCGACCATGCGCAACTCCACCACCTCGAGCAGCCGCAGAACCGGCGCGGGCAGCGGCCCGAACCGATCGGCCAGCTCCTGTCGGAACGCGGCCAACTCGCCGGCCGTCCTGACGCGCCCAAGACGCCGGTACAGCTCGAGCTTCTGGGCGGTCTCGGGGACGTACGAGTCCGGCAGGTGGGCATCGACTGGCAGGTCGACCACGGCGCCAGGACGTTCGACCAGGGGCGGTCGATTCTCGAAGTCGGCCTTCTGCTGCTCTACCGCTTCGGCCAGAAGACGGGTGTAGAGGTCGAAGCCCACGGCGGCGACATGGCCGTGTTGCTCGGCTCCGAGGATGTTTCCGGCACCGCGTATCTCCAGGTCCGAGAGAGCGATCTGGAATCCGGCGCCCAGCTCCGAGGCGTTGAAGATAGCTTGGAGACGCTTCCGGGCCACGTCGCTGAGTTTTTCGCGACGGCGGTAGAGAAGGTAAGCGTAGGCCCGGCGACTGGACCGACCGACGCGGCCGCGGAGCTGGTAGAGCTGGGCCAGGCCGAGTGCGTCGGCGCGGTCGATGATGATCGTGTTGGCGTTGGGGATATCCAGCCCGGACTCGATGATCGTGGTGCAGACCAGGACCTCGGTGGCTCCCGAGGCGAAGCCGAGCATGACTCGCTCGAGCTGGCCCTCCGGCATCTGGCCGTGGCCGACCGCAACCCGAGCGCCCGGCAGCAGGCCGCGGAGTTGCTCGGCCTGGGCCTCGATCGTCTCAACGCGGTTGTGGACGAAGAAGACCTGGCCGCCGCGGTCGAGTTCGCGCAGGATGGCGTCACGAACGAGGCCGGCGGAGGCCTCCGCGACGCGGGTCTGGATCGGCAGTCGATCTTCGGGCGGGGTCTCGATGAGGCTCAGGTCCCGAACGCCGGCCAGGGCCAGGTTGAGGGTCCGCGGGATCGGCGTGGCCGAGAGCGTCAGGACGTCGACCTCGCGTCGCAACTTCTTGAGGCGCTCTTTGGCCGCAACCCCGAATCGCTGCTCCTCATCGACCACGACGAGACCCAGATCGCGGAAGCGGACGTCCTTGCTGAGGAGCCGGTGGGTTCCGATGACCACGTCGACCGTTCCGTCGGCCAGGCCTTCGATCGTGGCGGCCTGCTCTTTGGTTGGAACGTAGCGCGACAGCAGCCGGACGGTCAGCGGATAGGCGGCGAACCGCTGGCTGAAGGTCAAGTGGTGCTGGGCGGCCAGAACGGTCGTGGGCACGAGGATGGCAACCTGTTTGCCGCCCTGGATCGCCTTGAAGACGCCGCGGAGAGCTACCTCGGTCTTGCCGTAGCCCACGTCTCCGACGACGAGGCGGTCCATCGGTCGGCCGGCCTCCATGTCTGCCTTCATTTCGGCCGTGGCGCGGAGCTGGTCGAGGGTCTCCTCATACGGGAAGGAGGCCTCGAGTTCCTGCTGCCAGGGCGTGTCCTCGGGGTAGGCGAAGCCGGCCGCCGCGGCCCGGGCGGCGTAGATCTCGAGCAACTCTTTAGCGAGGTCCGTGACCGCCTTTTTGACGCGCTGCTTGGTCCGCAGCCACTCAGCCCCGCCGAGCCGGCTGAGGGCTGGATCCTCGCCGCCCGAGTAGCGGCTGATGCGGTTGATCTGCTCGACCGGCAGGTAGATCTTGTCCGTGCCGGCGAAGCTCAGCTCCAGGTAGTCGCGCTCCTGGCCGTCGCTGCCGCGGCGGAGCATCTGCTCGTACCGGGCGATGCCGTGGTCGATATGCACGACCAGGTCGCCCTTCACAAGCCGCTCCAGGACGTCGCGGGGAACGACGCGTCTCAGCGCCTTGGGACGGCGCACCCGAACGGAGCCGAACAGCTCACGGTCAGTCACGACGACCAGCCCGTCGGGACCGCCGGCGAAGCCGCCGTTGAGGCTGCGGCCTATGAGCGTGCGGGTCCCCGGCGCCGGTGCCTCGGACAGCCGATCAGTGACGCCAGTCGGCAGGCCCTGTTCGTGGAGAAGGTCCGCCAGCCGCGGGGCCTGGTCAGAGGCCAGCACCACGCGGTCGCCCTCGGCCGTCCAGGCTCGCACGGTTTCGGCGAGGCGACCGGTCCGGGCGGGCGGCAGCGACGGCTCCCGCCAACCGAAGAGATCGCCCATGGAAATGCCGCCGCCCGTCGGCCTTGCCACCTCGGACTCCCAGGTCAGCTCGAGGGTCCGGCCGCGCAGCAGGCGAGTCTTCCAGTCGCGCGGCGGGAGGTAAGCCTCAGGCCACTCCTTGGGCAGATCGCCGGCAGCCACGAGCTCAGTCCGGCGTTCCTCTGCCTGGCGCCATAGAAAGTCGGCCGCATCTGCGATCTCGCCCGGCTCATCGAGGACGAGCAGGGCTCCGGCCGGGATATGGTCCAGGCCGGTCGCCGGGCACAGGACAGCGGCCCAGACCTCGGCCGCGTCGCCGGTCTCGAGGGCGCGCGCCGCTGAGGCGATGTCGTGGACGTGGCCCGAGCGTGCGCCCAGCGCGCCGGTTCCGGCATGGACACCCTCCTCCAAGCGGGCGAGGTCCGCGACCAGCCGCTCGGGCAGTGCGGCAGACCCTCGGCCGGGCAGCCGAGCGACTCTGGCGCGCAACTCGGCCGGGCCACCTGACGGCACGAGGAACTCGCTGGCGGGCAGCAGAGCTACTTCCTCGATTGGCCGGAGGCTGCGCTGGTCGGTGGGATCGAAGACGCGCATGGAGTCGATCTCGTCGCCGAACATCTCGATCCTGATGGGCAAGGGTGCCGCGGATGGGAATACATCGACGAGCCCGCCGCGTCGCGCGAACTCGCCGCGGCCGGCCACTTCAGTTACGGGCTCGTAGCCCAGAGCAAGTAGTTCGCGGAGTAGCTCGTCCTGATGGACGCGAGCCCCCACCCGAAGGCGGCGCGGCTGAGCTGGGATCTCCGCCGGATCCAGGGTGTGTTGCAGGAGCGCCTGGACGCTGGCCACGAGGACTCGGGCCCGGCCGGAGCGCCAGGCGGCCAGGGCGGCGACCCGCGCCGCCGTCTCATCGCGAACAAGCTCGC